>CASGCC010000094.1 GCA_949299585.1 uncultured Bacillota bacterium
ATACGATACCGTTATCAATCACGGTTATAAAGATTGATAGAAAGGATAAAGTATATTGTTTAATGACTGTTAAATGAGTCAATTACAATATACCAGGATCAAAATATGCAATATCGTTCATTTTCAGATTTTAAGACTTCATTATTAGGCTTTGGCTGCATGCGTTTTCCTGTTGACGAGCAAGGCAAGATCGATGAAGAAAAAACTTTTGCCATGTTGGATATGGCTTTAGATAATGGGGTAAATTATTATGATACAGCTTATCCATATCATGAACAAACCTCTGAGCTGGTCTTAGGGCGCTGGTTACAAACGATAGACCGCGATAGTGTTTATGTTGCCAGCAAGTCTCCGGTCTGGCTGATCAATGATATTGAAGAATTTGATGCGATGTTGGATAAACAACTGGAAAGACTGCAGCTAGAGCATTTGGATTTTTATCTTTTGCATGCGTTAAACAAAGAAAGATTTGAAAAGCTAGAAAAGATGGGCTTATTTGAGCATCTAGATGCAATCAAAGCCAGTGGCAAAGTTAAACATATCGGTTTTTCTTTCCATGATGATTATGAGGTCTTTGCAAAGATCTTACAGCGCTATCCATGGGATTTTTGTCAGATCCAATATAATTATATGGATGTTGATTATCAGGCAGGAGATAAAGGTTATCAGCTAGCTCGCAATATGAAGATACCAATGGTCATCATGGAACCGATTCGTGGCGGTATGTTGGCAAATGTACCGGAAGAGATCAAAAGCTTATTTAATAGTTATAATCATGATAGTCCAGCTAGCTGGGCCTTGAGATGGGTAATGGCGCATGATAATGTGATGTGTGTGTTATCTGGTATGTCAGATATCGAACAGGTAAAAGATAATTTGTATACTGCTGGACTTGAGCCTGTCTTAACGTCGGCACAGGAAGAAATCTATCATCAGGCTAGAGCTTTGTTTAAAAAGCGAATGCAGATACCATGTACCGCTTGCCGCTATTGCATGCCTTGTCCATTTGGTGTCGACATTCCGCGGAACTTTAAGGTATATAATGAGGGCTTCATCTATCAGTTAGCCGATAAAAATAAAAAGGAATATCAATTTATTGATGAAGAGCATCGTAGCAACGTTTGCCGTAAGTGTTCGGCTTGTGTTTCTAAATGCCCTCAGCATATCGATATTCCCCATATGTTAGAATTGATCAGCGAATTGTATCATGATTGATCATTGCTGCATCAGGTCTTGATCGATCAAACGATCATTTTCGCGAAATTGTGCTTGATAAAGCTTGGCATAGGCACCTTGAGCAGCCAATAAGGCTTCGTGGGTGTCTTTTTCTATGATCTTGCCGTTAGCGATGACGGCGATCTCATCGGCGTTACGAATGGTCGATAGCCGGTGAGCTACGATGATGGTCGTCCTTCCTTCGCATAGTTCATCCAGGGCTTCTTGGATCAAGATCTCGGTCGTATTATCTAAGGCCGAAGTGGCTTCGTCTAAGATCAAGATCGCAGGATTTTTCAAGAAAACGCGAGCGATAGATAAACGTTGCTTCTGACCGCCGGATAGCTTGGTTCCTCTTTCACCGATCTGGGTATCAAAGCCATTTGGCAAAGACATGATGTAATCATAGATATTGGCTTTTTTGCTGGCTTCAACAACTTCTTCATAAGTAGCATCCAACCGGCCATATAGGATGTTTTCGTAGAAGGTACCGGTAAATAAGAAGACATCCTGCTGGACGATACCGATGTTTTTTCTTAACGAAGCAAGGGATAATTCGTTGATGTTTATCCCATCGATCAAGATCTCGCCGCTGCTTACATGATAGAAGTTTGGTAGCAAATGACAGATCGTGGTCTTACCGCCGCCGCTAGGACCTACCAAGGCTAGCTTTTCACCAGGTTCAACGGTAAAGCTGATATGATTGATGATCTGTTTGGAGTCGTTATATTTGAAAGATACATCGTTAAAGATGATACGGCCTTTAGGATCTTGCAGCTTTTTGGCATTTTTTGGCTCAGGTTCTTCCGGTTGATCCATGATCTGTAAGAAACGTTCAAAGCCTGTAACGCCATTTTGATATTGTTCCATGAATTGGATCAAGGTCGTAACTGGAGTGATGAAAAGGTTGATCGAAACGATAAAGGTTGAATAATCACCAAAAGTGATCTTTTGATCATACAAGAACATACCTCCGGCAATCAGGACGATGACATTGAAGACATCGGTAATGAATTGGGTCGAAGAATGAAATTGGCCCATGGCTTTATAGGCTTGCTTACGATTTTCCACAAAGCTTTTATTGCCAACTTCAAATTTTTCTAGTTCCTTTTGAGCGTTGGTAAAAGCTTTGGTTATCCTGATGCCACCGATGCTGTTTTCCAAAGCTGCATTGATCACAGCGATGCTTTTTCGGCTTTCCATAAAAGCAATCCGCATCTTGTTGCGCATCAGCAATGATATTATTACCAATAAAGGAACGCAGCTGAAGATGATCAAGGTAAGCCAGACGTTGATAGTTCATAGATAAATGAATGAACCGATGATCATAACCCCAGATATGAAAAAGTTTTCTGGTCCATGGTGAGCAAGTTCGCTGATATCCATCAGATCGTTGGTCATCCGCGACATGATCTTACCGGTCTCATGATTGTCATAATACTCATATGGCAGCTTCTGCAGCTTGCTGAACATATCTTTGCGCATGGCGGCTTGCATCTTTACTCCGATGACATGGCCGTAATATTGTACGAAATAACGCAGCAGCATCCTGATAAAGTAAAGGATGAACAGGGTTATCCCTAAGATATAGATCATTTTGATCTGTCTATTAGGAATGACGTTATTTAGCATTTCTCTTGTTATCATGGGATAGATCATGCCGATGATAGAGATAGCTAATGAAGCCAGCATATCTAAGGTAAACATCTTTAGATGGGGCTTGTAGTAATGGATGAAACGTTTTAACATGGCTTACCTTCTTTCTTAATAGTTTAAAACAACCTGTGGATACAGGTTGTTAGCACATATATTCTAAATAATAGACCATTTGTTTTTTCCACCATGGCCAATCGTGGGCAACATCTTGGCCCCAGAAATCGATCCAGGCATGGATGTCTTTATAACCGAATAATTCTTTGATCCTTGCGGTATCTTCGATCATTGGATGTTCCCAAGCGCCTTGCCCAACGCAGATGATGATCTTGCGTTGGCGATACATCTCGACATATGGATGATCATAGCTCATACCTTCGATATAGCTTACCGGATTATTGTTGTATAGCAAGTCGTCCATGTAGCCATCAGGGAAGAAAAAGCGCATGTCATAACAGCCGCTCAAAGCGATCGTGCCGCTGAAGATATCAGGACGGCGCAAGAAGAAATTAAGGGCGTGGCTAGCACCCATCGAGCAACCGTTGGTGATGATGCCTTCATGGCGGTAACCGTTGTTAGCTTGTTCATTGATATGGAAAATATAAGGAACCAGCTCTCGATGTAATTGAAATAACGTTCGTGGTTTTCCATGCGGGTGCGGCCATCTAAAGTTGTTGATGACCAGCTTTCCTGATCGATGGAATCGACACAGAATACTTGCAAGCGTCCGCTGTTGATAAAAGGAGCGATCGTATCGATCATCTTTTGATCCTCATAATCGAAAAAGCGTCCGTTTTGACAAGGAAAGACCAGCATTGGTCTTCCACATCCGCCATAGACCTTGAATTCCATTTCGCGATCTAAAAAGCGGCTATAGGTTTTAAAATACTCGATTTTCATGCTTATCCTTTCTTTGCGGTACAATATTCAATGAAGCTATGCACTTCTTTTTCGGTCTTGAATCTGGCGGTGTACATATCGTTGCCCATGGCGGCGCTGACGATTTGTGGCATATTTTCGTGCATGCAGATCTTGCCTTCATATTTAGCAAGGATCTTAGCTTCGGAATTTTTATAGTTGAAACCGTTGCGGCGCCCAACATAAGCGCAAAAATATGGTCGGCTCATATTATATGGCAATACATGTCCCATGACCATCTGGGCATAGATAGAATAAACATCGACATCATTGGCGAAGTTCATCATATCAGGCGTATAGCCTCCAGGTGGGCGCATATTTACTTCTAAGCCTAAGATCTCACCTTTTTTTGCTAAGCCTTCTTTATCTTCCAACAAGCGGAAATATTCGCAATGGAAGAAACGAGCTCTTGGTTTGAAAGCGGCGATGACCGCTTGGCCAACTTTTTGCAGATCTTCAGGAATCTTCCGTAAAGAATAGTAATAGCATTCATCAACATTGTTGACGATATCCATGATCGGCGTTGGAAAGACATGTGATGTTTCAAAAACGATCTTGCTGTTTTCATCGCAGATGCCATCATAGGAAACGATCATGCCGTTGATGAATTCTTCCATGATATATGGTACGCTAGGTAAGGTACGATAGAATAATTCTAGTTCGGCATCATTTTTGATCTTGAAAGTTGCGCTAGCCCCAACGCCATTGTCTGGTTTGACCACGACCGGATACCCGACTTTCGCAATGAAGGCTTTGCCTTCTTCCAAGGTTGTTACCAGATGGTAGCGAGCGGTTTTGACTCCTGCTTTGGCATAGTATTCTTTCATCTTTGATTTATACTTATAATGTTCAAGTTCAGCAGGGAAGGCACCGCTAGTAATGTTGAAATCCTGACGCAAGCGAGCATCGCTTTGCAACCAGTATTCATTATTAGACTCTAGCCAGTCGATACGTCCATATTTGAAAGCAAAATATGCGACCGCACGGTATACTTCGTCATAGTTTTCTAACGAAGATACCTGATAATAATCAGTTAATGATTCTTTTAATTCATTTGATAGATAATCGTATGGATCCTCAGCGATTCCTAAACTGTTTTGACCAAGGTTCTTGATTGCTCGGGCAAATTGGTAATAGTTTTTAGGAAAGGTTGGGGAAATAAAGATAAAGTTCATATAAAAGTCCCCCTTGTTATGAAATATTTTAGCATAATATAATGAAAATAATAGCAAAAAGTGTGAAAAAAATTGCATTTTGTAATAAAATAAATGATATGTGGAGGTATATATGGTCCATCAAGATGCTACAAGATGCTTAAAGTGCAAAAATGCCCTTTGCCAAAAACATTGTCCGATCATAACGGATGTTCCTAAGATCATGGAATTATATCTAAATGGGGATATCCAAAGCGCTCAGCAGTTGCTGTTTGCTAATAATCCTTTTAGTGCGATCTGCAGTTTGATTTGCGATCACCAAAGACAATGTTATGGCAACTGCGTATTGAATTTCAAAAAAGAGCCGATCCATTTTTATGAGATCGAACAAGAGCTATCCCTACCTTATCTAAAGAATGTTCATTTTAAGCCTAATGATATCAGCAAGCAAAAGATCGCCATTGTTGGCAGCGGGCCAGCTGGCATCAGCTGTGCTATCTTTTTAAGCGATGAAGGCTATGATGTAACGATATATGAAGCCAATGATAAAATTGGCGGGGTCTTGACCTATGGTATTCCTGATTTTCGCTTAAGCAAAGAGCTGGTGCAGCAATATCAGCGGATCTTAAATGAAAAAGGAGTAAAGATCAGACCTAATTGCATGATCGGTACCAGCATTTCCTTATCAGCCTTAAAAGCGGAACATGATGCGGTCATTTTGGCGGTAGGCACGCAAAATGCGAAGATGATGCATATTCCTAATGAGACGCGTTACAACGTCCATTATGCGATCGATTATCTAAAAAGTCCGCAAAGTTTTGATCTAGGGAAAAAAGTTATCGTTTTAGGTGGCGGAAATGTGGCGATGGATGCTTGCCGCATGGCTAAAAAACAAGGCTATGATACTTATGTCTATTATCGTAAGACCTTTGAAGATATGCCAGCTAATGCGATCGAAGTCAAAGAAGCGCTTGCTGAAGGCATTAAATTTGCCACCTTTGAAGTTCCGATCGCGATCACAAATGATGGCATGATCTTTGCCAAAGGAGAAAATGTCCTTGATGAAAAAGGCCGAAAGCAGACCAAGATCATTGCGAAAACCGAACATCATGTAGCTTGTGATAGCGTGATCGTAGCAGTAAGCCAAACCTTGCGCCTTGATTTTCCGGAACTAAGCTTAAATGAATGGCAGTTCTATGAAACTAAGCAAGGTCATATGACCAGCATGCAGGATGTATTTGTTTGCGGAGATGCATATCTTGGAGCAAAGACCGTAGCAGCCGCGGTAGCCGATGCCAAAAAGGCCGTAGAAGAGGTAAAGGAGCATTTCAATGGATGAATTAAGCAAAGCAAGAGCAGAAATAAATGATATCGATGATAAGATCGCATCATTATTTGAACAAAGGATGCGTGCGGTAGAAAAAGTTATCGCCTATAAGCTAGAACATGATATGGCTATCTTTGATGCTAAGCGCGAACAAGAGGTCATCGCTAAGAATATCAATAAGGTTACATCGCGATATCAGCCATATTATGTCCAGTATCTGCAGATGATGATGGATATATCCAAAAAATATCAAAAAAAGATCATGGAGGAAAAACAAAATGGGTAAATTATTGATACAGTTAAGAAAAGATAACATGCAAGCAATGAAAGACAAGGATACCGTAAAAAAAGGGGTATTGAGCTTGGTTATCGCTGCCATTGCCCTAGCAGAAAAAGAAGGTAACGTAACTTTGGAAGAAGCTGATGAATTGACTTTTGTCCAAAAAGAATTAAAGCAAGTAAAAGATTCTCTAGCGCAGACCCCAAGCGATCGCACGGATCTGATCGAACAAGAAAAACAAAAAATTGCGATCTTAGAAAGCTATCTGCCAAAGCAAATGGATGAAGCACAGATCAAAGAAGCTATCTTAAAGATCATGAAAGATAATAACCTAGAACCAACCAAAAAAGCCCAAGGAACGATCATGAAGACGATGATGGCCGAGCATAAAGGTCAGGTAGATGGCAAGCTGGTCAATAAGGTCATGGGGGAAATCTTAAATGGATAAGACCAATGCCATGCGCCTTTTGGATAAGCAAAAGATTGCTTATGAAGTAAAGACGTATGATGTTGCTGATGGTCAGATCGATGGGTTGAGCGTTTGCGAAAAATGCCAGATCGATCCTTCGATGACATACAAAACTTTGGTAACTCAAGGCAGCGATCATAATTATTATGTTTTTGTCGTAAATGTTGCTGATGAGCTAGATCTAAAAAAATGTGCCAAAGCGGTCAAGGTCAAAAGCGTGGAGATGATCCATGTCAAAGATATCAATAAGATAACGGGCTATATCCGTGGAGGGTGCAGCCCGATCGGCATGAAGAAAACATTTGTCACGACATTTGATCAAAGCATCGATGCGCATGATCATATCTATGTGTCAGCCGGCAAGCTGGGGATGCAGATCAAGATCGCTAAAGATGATCTGATCGGAATAACCAAAGGAACGATCCAGGATATCAAAGCATAAAAAATCACTTCAGCTAGAAGTGTTTTTTTTGCTTTAATATCCATGATAATATGGCTAAGACCATAAAGCCCGTTAGCATACCGCTAAGATCAAGCAAGCAATCGCTAAGCTGAGCGCTGCGCCCGGGGATAAAGTATTGGATCGTTTCGTCAATGAAAGGAATTGCTAAAAATAAAAAGTGTAAAGCTTGATGCTTGAATAATGGCTGATATTGGTATGCCAGCAAGATCAAAGCTCCTAGTATGGCGTATTCAGTAAAATGAGCGCATTTGCGGACAAGATGATTTAAGCTATCTAGCGCAAAATGCCAATCAAATAGGCTTAATATGTCATCAAGGATATATACAAAAAAGAAGGATTGGCCATCGCTGATCTGCGCATTTTTTAATGAGTAACTAAAGATCAAAGCGATCCATAAGAAAACGATGATCCAGATTGCATAACGATAATTAATTTTTTTCATGAAGATATTATAACAAATTTTCTAAAAAACTTTATGTTATAATTATGGTGTTTAGAGGGAACTAAGTAGTACATGAAAAAAAATATATTAAATTTTATTTTGATCTTGATGGGAAACTTGTTGTTGGTTGTCGGGGTAGGAGTTTTCATCTTACCTTTTAATATTTTATCCGGAGGTGTTGCCGGTGTTGCTGTTGCGTTGGATCCTATATTGGATATTGATAGAGAATTAGTGATCAATGGGATAATCATCGCTTTTTTTATCGTTGGTTGGATCGTGCTTGGCAAAGGCTTTGCGATGAAAACTGCCTTGTCTTCTATTGCTTATCCTATTTTTCTGACGGTGCTTACTCCTTATTTTCCAAGTCTTGACCTTGATCCTTTCATAGCTAGTATCTATGGCGGATTAGTTTGTGGCGTGGGTATCGGTTTGGTGATGCGCTGTGGAGCAAGTACCGGTGGTATGGATATTCCGCCGATGATCTTGAATAAATTATTTAACTTTAAGATCAGCAGCTGTGTCATGGTGATCGATACCTTGACGGTGATCTTGGGCATATATGCTTATAATATCGAAGCGGTGCTGCTCGGTTTGTTTAGTGTATTCATGACTAGCATTGCCATCGATAAGGTATTAAGCTTTGGTGGATCAAGTTCGAAAGCGGTATGGATCATTTCGAGCTTTTATAAGGAAATCATCGAAGAAGTTGGACAAGTGCTAGATCGTGGAACAACGATAACGGAAGGACGCGGTGGTTATACCAATGTGCAAAAACCGGTGGTCTTATGTGTGGTTAGCAGCAGCCAATATCCGCAGCTGATCGAAATTATCCATAAATATGATGAAAAAGCTTTTGTATTTGCAACCGATGCTACGGATGTGCGTGGCGAAGGGTTTAGTTTTGGATTTAAGGTATAATATGTTATAATAAGACAAGTTTGGAGATGAAAAGATGATCGAATTAACGAATGTCAGCAAGACGTATAAAAATGGGGTCAATGCCTTATATAATGTCAATCTAACCATCAATCAGGGCGAGTGTGTATATATCATCGGGCCAACAGGTTCGGGCAAATCGACCTTGATCAAACTATTGGATGGCGAAGAGATACCAAGTTCAGGAACGGTCAATGTCGTAGGCATCAATGTCGGCAAGCTTCGTCATAGCAAGGTTCCTTTATACCGTCGCAATATCGGGGTAGTTTTCCAAGATTATCGCTTATTGCCAAAAAAGACCGTGTTTGAAAATATTTCTTATGCTTTGGAAGTTATCAATATGCGTAAAGATGCGATCAGGCATCGGGTACGCAGAGTAATGAATCTTGTGTCTTTAGACGATAAAGGAAATTCATTTCCAAGTGAATTGTCAGGCGGACAACAGCAAAGAGTAGCAATAGCTAGAGCGATCGCTAACCGTCCAAAGGTTCTGATTGCCGATGAGCCAACAGGAAATCTAGATCCAGCTAAATCAGATGAGATCATGGCGCTGTTGGAAAAGATCAACCGTGAAGAAGGAACGACCATCTTGATGGTTACGCATGATCTTACTTTGGTAAACAAGCATCGTAAACGAACGATATCCTTAGAAAATGGGCATATCGTTGCAGATATGGAAGACCACTGCGCGAATTATATTTTTCGGCGGAATTGCTGGACAAGTTTGTAGGCTTGGGCTGCACCTGTCAATAGTTGCAGGATGAGCACCCGTTTTTCTCATCACATACGCTCAAAACCGCCGCGCAGTAAATTTCTGATTCAGGAGATGTTTGATATGCCGAAAGAAATTGCTTTTGGAATGGATATCAAAAGGCAGTTGATGCACGGAATCCATCAGGTTGGGGATACGGTTGGCCCTACATTGGGCCCGAAGGGACGTAATGTAATCATCGAGAAGAAATTC
>CASGCC010000095.1 GCA_949299585.1 uncultured Bacillota bacterium
AACAAAGATATTTTTAAAAATTATAAAAATTCCATTCTGATATTTGACACTTTATATAATTTAGACCAAGGAAAATATCATGAAAATATCGAACTGCTCAAACAAAATCAAAAATTCTTTAAAGGCTCGCTTGACTATTTATTAATTAGAAATTACACTTACTTTATCAGTTGCTATTACTTAAAAAAGCGCAATGAAGTATATGAATATTATCAGCAGCTTCAGCAATTAAAAGGGGCAAAGATCAAAGGCAAAAAAATCAATCCTTTATATAATTGGGAATTAATTGATGCCATATATTTTCTAACCTTAAAGGAAGATAAAAAAGCAAATAAAGCTTTCCAAGCCATCGATCCTGTATATTTTAACAATCGTGAATTAGCTTTTTATTATCTAGAATTTGGACGTTGCCTCATGCGACTAAACAAGGTCAATGAAGCCAAAAAGTGCTTTAATCAATGTATCATAATTGCAAATAATACTATTTATAAAGCAAAAGCAACGCAATTACTACAGGGGGAGAAAAATGAAAACCAACAAAGAGGTCGTTGACAAAAGAAGATATGACATCATGCATATCATTCAAAATCAAGGTTACGCTAATGTTGATGAACTAGCAAAACGCTTTAGCGTATCTCGCTTAACCATCCGCAGAGATCTACAATATTGGGAAGAAAAAGGCGCATTAGAAAAATACTATGGTGGTGCAAAACTTGTACAAAATTTTGTAGAAAACGATTACGAAAATTCTAATGAGCCCTATAAAAACGCGATTGCTAAGTTCGCCGCGCAATTTGTTAAAGATGGCGACACCATTTTTATCAATACCAGTTCTACCGCCTTATTGGTTACCAAATATATCCGTAATAAAAAAGTAACTATCATCACTAATAACGCTAAAGCCATTTTCATGGATCATGACCCAACGGTTACAATCGTTCTAACTGGTGGTGAACTGCGTATTCCTAAAGAAAGCATGATTGGTGATTTTGCTTTAAACAATTTACAAAAAGTAAATGCTAATAAATGTTTTTTGGGTTGTAGTGGTATTTGTAGCGAAAATGGAATGTCAACAGCCATCTTGCATGAAGTTAGCATCAATGAAACGATGGTTCAGCGAACGAAAGGTGAAGTTTTCATTTTAGCTGATGCAACCAAGATTGGGGTCACTCATAAATTTATTGCTACCGAAATTCACAATATCACCCATTTGATTACTGATACCCGAGTAGATGATGTCGCTATCGAGGCCTTCAAACAAAAAAACATCCGTACTTATCGTCTTGATCCTATATATAAAAAAATATAAGGGCATTGATAAAAAAAAGCTTTCAATTACTTGAAATTCAAGTTTGAAAGCTTTTTTCATCTTTTGATCATTATCTTAATCTAGATATTCAGGATAACTTAATTTGATCGTATCATATAGATCACGATCATAAACCTTGAATCCTGCAGCTTTGATGTAATAAGTCAAGGCTGCGACTTGAATGTCTTCGGTCAAAGCAAGATCAGCTGCTACTTCTTCTTTGATAGCTTCTGGATCATTTTGGGTTACGCTTAATACATAGATCGAACCATCTGAACAAGTAACAGTCGCATATGTAGCATCAGTTGCTGAATTGACCATAGTCATAACTTCTACCGGATAATCACTATCAGCATAGATCAATTCTTCAGAACCGCTATGGCTCAAGCTATACTCACTGATTACATCAGCTAATTCTGTACCTTCATTTAAAGCATTCATGACATTTGCTGCAGTATCAGCATCACTTACGCTAATGATCACACCTTTTTTAGGGTTCTTATCTTGTTTTATCGTATCCCAGTTATCTGTTACATACATTTCATATAAAGCTTTGGCTTGGATGCTAGGAATTACCCCATTATCACGATAATCTTGAGCATCTTTATATCCATAGCTCGCAACCATCGTATCTAAGGCATCACCATACAATGCTTCATAGCTGCTCATGGTTTCGTCTGCTTCAGCATTTATCTCATCCGTTACAGGAACATTAGCATTTAATACCGCTTTGGTAGCATCGCTGATCACCACGTATGAACCAATGCTATTGAATAATGATGAGTAAACATCACCTTTGGTTACCGTTGCATTTCCTACGCTAAATATTTTTTCATTTGCGTTGCTTATGGTTGCATGGCCATCGCTGCATCCTGCTAACACCATGGCTGATAACATCAATGCTACAATTTTTTTCGTATTCTTCATCTTAGTTATCCCCCTCTTCTAACAGCATATATTCACGAAGCTGAGTTTTTAATTCATCATTACCATTAAAATCAACGCCTAGCTCTTCAGCCTTATCCCAAATAGCTTTGGTCTTGATCGTAATATCTGAAGACAAGACATTTGAAACAAATTCGCTATCTTGTGATAAGGTATCAAAGGTACTCTCATCACATTTGATCAAATGATAACCATATTCTGATACGACCCAATCACTAACTTCACCTTCATTTAAGGCCAAAGCAGCTTCTTTGAATGATTCAACAAAATTCGTATTTACATCCATCCATCCTAAACTGCCGGCACTTGATGCGCTGCTATCATCTGAATATTCAGTTGCTACAGTTCCAAAATCTTCACCTGCTGCTAAAGCATCTTCAATTTCTTTAACCTTAGCTAGCTCTTCTTCTGTTGGATTTTCACTGTCTGCCATCTGTACTAAGATATGGCTAACCTTACGTGGTTGGTACTCTTCTTCAAAAGCAGCATAAACATCGGGATTATCTGTTAGATATTGTTTGATCAGCTCTTCTGCTTTCAATTGAGTGATCAAATATGGTTCAAGATCATCTATTGACTCATATCCTGATGATCTTAAGGCACTAACGATATATTGTTCGTAATCGCTGCCATATGAACTTTGATAATTAGAAATGATCTGCTGAGCATTATATGCAGCAATATCTTCCATATTTTCAGTTGTTTCAACCGCTTGATCAAGCACGGCTTTTTCAAAAGCTAAATAGATGCTGCCAATGCCATTGGTCTCATACATCTCATCATATAAGACATTAGCGCTAACATCTTCATTGTTGATACTATAAACGATATCCTCACCATTTACTTTTTTACCCGGAATTACCTTTTGAGCTTCGCTATAGGCATAAACTCCGATAGCTCCTACTAAAAAACAAATGATCAAAGTAAGAACACCATATTTCTTGATAAATTCTTTCATGATTTCCTCCTTGAAACTCCATATTATTTTATAATATTTTTTTTCTTTAAGCAAACTTATCCCCTATAAATATACTGAATTTTATGTGAACTTTAGCAAAAAATAGCATATAATATTTAAAAAGGAGATAATTTTATGTGTATTTTTTGTTCGATCGTAAATAATGAAATTCCTAGCTACAAGCTTTATGAAGATGATGATGTCCTTGCCTTTCTAGACATTTCTCAAACTACGTTTGGTCATACCGTCGTCATCCCTAAAAAGCATGTTGCCAATATCTTAGAATGTGATGATGAAACCTATGCCAAATTGATGAATATCGTCAAAGAACTGTCTGGCAAGATCTATCAAAAAACAAACGCCAGGGGCATCAACATCCTGCACAATGCTAATGAAGCAGCAGGACAAACGGTCATGCATATGCATTACCACATCATTCCTCGCTATGATGAAAACGATAAATTAAATATCACTTTTGCAGAAAATCTTGATAAAGATATCGAAAAAGCTTATGAATTATTAAAATAAATGGCATGTCACAATGACATGCCATTTATTTTATCGTAATTTTAAGGCCTTTTCCATTTCCCGTTTAGCATCTTTGATCTTGGCATCTTGCCGCTTATCATAAAGTTCTTTACCTTTGGCTAAAGCTATTTCCATCTTAGCTTTGCCATCTTTTAGATATAGCTTGACTGGTACGATGGTGAAACCTTTAAGCTTAACTTTTTGTTCAAGCTTTAAGATCTCATTTTTGTGCAATAAAAGCTTTCTTTCCCTTGTTTCATCATGATTAAAGATATTGCCATATTCATAAGCAGCAATATGCATTTCTTTGATATAAGCTTCATGCTTGATGATCGAAATATAAGCATCTTTAAATTGCACCTTGCCTAAACGAATAGATTTTATCTCTGTTCCTTTAAGGACCAGACCTGCTTCAAAGCGTTCTACTAGATAATAATTGTAAGAAGCTTTGCGATTGATCGAAATTATTTTTTCACTCATATTATCACATCCAAACCTGTTTTCTTTTTTTACGTGGAACTACGACCTTGAAATCTACTGTTCCTTCTTCTTTATTGGCATTTATGACCTTTATCCTTACCTTATCGCCTAGAGTATAACGTTTTTGTTTTTCTCTTCCTTGAAGACACATCATCATGGGTACATAGGTATAATGGTCATCGCTCAGGCTGGTTACATGTACCAAGCCTTCAACGGTGTTATCTAATTTAACAAAAAAGCCGAAATTTGTCACGCTGGAAATGATGCCATCAAAATATTGTCCTACAAAATTTTGCATATACTCCGCTTTTTTCATATCAAGGACATCACGCTGCGCATAGGTTGCTTTATCTTCGCATTCGCTAGATTGCAAAGCAGCATCTACTACCAGCTTTTCATCTTTATCCATATCTGCATAATTCTGTTCAAATAGATATTTACGAACCATTCGATGCACGATCAGATCAGGATACCGGCGAATCGGAGAAGTAAAATGTAGATACTCGCTGCTTGCTAGGCCAAAATGACCAACACAGCTAGCATCATAGCGAGCTTTTTGCATGCATCTTAACATCATCGTCGATAATACGCTATGTTCTTGTTCATCAGTAAAGCTATCTAGGCACTTTTGGATATCTAATGGACGGATATTGGCCAGATCACCTTTAAATTTATGACCACGAATCTTTGCAATCAGAGCAAATTCTTTAAGTTTTTCGATCTTGGGACTTTCATGGATCCGATATATACAAGGCAAGCTTTGGAATTTCATGATCCGTGCCACGCATTCATTGGCACATATCATGAAATCTTCAATGATGGCTTGCGAGATCCCGCGTTCTCGAACCTTGATATCCATGGGTTTACCATTTTTATCAACGATCACATATGCTTCATCCGTATCAAATTCGATCGCTCCTTTATTATTACGGCGATTGCGGATCAGTTTAGCACATTCCGCCATATCAAAAAACATTGGTACCAATTCTTTATACTGTGCTTGCAAGCGCGGATCACCTGCTAAGATCTTATTTACATTATTGTAGGTCATACGAGCACTAGAACGAATGACGGAAGGATAAAGATCATAATCGATCACTTCTCCTTGCTGATCGATCTTCATATCTACGCTTAAGCATAACCTATCCACGCCGGGATTCAAGCTACAAATACCATTGCTTAAAACATGGGGCAGCATAGGAACTACCCGATCGCACACATAAACGCTTGTTCCCCGTTCATAAGCTTCCTTATCCAGCGGACTATTTTCCTTTACATAATGCGAAACATCCGCAATATGAACGCCAAGCATAAAACCTTCTGGTATCCTTTCGATGCTGATCGCATCGTCAAAATCTTTAGAGTCATCGCCATCGATCGTAACGATCGTACGTTGAGATAGATCTTTGCGTTTTAATAGTTCTGGCAATTCTACTTGCTGCGGTATACTGTTTGCTTCATCTAAAGTAGCTTCCGCAAATTCTAGCTTGATGCCATTTGCTAACAATACGCTGCTGATATCCACTCCTGGATCATCTTCATGACCGATGACCCTTACGATTTCTACTTTTAATGGTTGTTTGAATTCTAAAACCTTTATCTGTAACTTTAAGCCTTTTACCAATTTAAAATCTTTACGATTAACGACGGATAAACGATAATCACGATATCGCGGATCATCTAAGCGGATGATCAAATTTTTTCCTACGACCGTGGCAATCAAGTTATCATTATCTCGCTCAATTACTTTTAAGACCTTAGCTTCATCACCTTCCACAACTTGCAAAAGAACTAGATCTTTATCCATTGCTCCATTGATATTTTTAGCATTGATATAAAAACTTTGCTGATCATCGATATCAACAAAGCCAAAACCCTTTTTATTAAGCGAGATCCGCCCTTGGTACATACCGGCTTGATCCATGGTCAAAAAATGGTTTTGACTATTACGAACAATTAGCAAATCATCTTCCAATTGATTTAAGGCCTTATTAAGCATGACAAAATCTGAAGTCTTGGTCATCTTTAAAATTCCTGCTAGCTTCTTAAGGTCAAAATAGCCTTTTTTATTTTCTTTAATCAG
>CASGCC010000096.1 GCA_949299585.1 uncultured Bacillota bacterium
AAGCTGGCAGGCTCATAAATAGTCTAGCACAATAGGATTTAATCATCGCTAAAGCTTTTTTGAACCACGTCACTATGACGTGGTTTTCTAATACAAAAAGAAACTTCACTTTGAAGTTTCCTCTTTCGCTTTTTTTCGTTCATCTCTAGCAAATTTCCAGTTTATCAATCTCATACTCAATTTTTTAGCGTTCTTTCTTGCTTTTTTTTCTTGATCAACTGCAAATATATCAAATAGTTCCCGAATCTTACCGGTATAATCTTCAATTATTGCAAAGCCAGCTTCAATATTATCTTTTTTTTCAACGCTGGCAGCATCAAATGGTAAGTAATAGTAATAATCTTGTGTATCATCGATCAATTTTAATAAGTTATTTCGGATACCAATGACACTATAACATTTTCCGTCTGTAAGATCGACATTATCATCTTTCCCTACGAAGCGAACCGTACCGATCTTTTCTACCTTTTCGATCTTACCGGTTTCTAGGTCTAATCTATCTACTTTCATCGAACAACTTACTAAAGATTGCTGATCTTTTCGTATAGATCGACAAATTCTGAAGCGATGGTCTTAAAAGCTTCAGCGCTCATCAATTGATCTTCGGCATGCATCAATAATAAATGGAAATTAACATGATCGCCAGCGGCTTCCTGTTGGATCAATTGCGCATGCGCATGATGACCTTCAACGAAGACCTTTTCCCCTTCGTCGATCATCTGGCGCGCTTCTTCAAATTTTCCTTCTTTAGCCAGACCAATTGCTTCTACATACATCGATCTAGCAGTACCTACAGCTGAAATGATCTGGAAACTGATTAACTCCAATCCTTCCATAGACTACAACCCCATTTTTTCTTTGGCAAATTTAACAACGGCTGCTCCGTTCATCGTTCCATAATCACGCATTTCGATGCATTCTACGATCTTGTCTGGGAAATCACCTTTGATTCGTTTCTGATTAAAACGAACTTGTGGCCCTAATAATACGATATCTGCATCTGGAACTACTTTTTTAGCTTCTGCTAATGAATATGCAGCGATCTGACATTCAAATCCTTCCTTAGCTGCTGCTTCTTTCATTTTTGTAACTAATAGGCTAGTTGACATACCTGCTGCACAAAGCAAAACGATATTTTTCATTATATTACCTCCAATATATATTTATAATATAATTTTAAGCAGGTTTTAGCTTTTTTTCAATGTCAATATTTGCAACAATTTACCAAAATTCATTTTATTTACTAATGATAATTGGAAAAATATTTCTACCTTTAACAGCTAAGATCTTCTTGTTTTTTGGCTATTTTCTTCGATCCTTTTAATATTTTCATCATAATCTAAGGAAAACATCAACGCATACAATAAATCAAGGATATAGGTCAATGCAGTGCGTGATGCAAAACTGCCCATCTTACGGGTTCGATCTTCGGCATAGCTTTCTACGATGATCTTCTCATCAACGATCTTTAATAATGGGCTATGCTCATTGCCGGTTATCAGCATGGTCTTTACTTGATTATCCATGCATTGAAAGATGACCCTACGTACATCGGCAGAAACCGCATATGCTGAAACGATCACACAATAACCATCTCCTTTTTTTAATTTCCCTTGAATTGAATCAAAGCCAGCCAATGCTGATAATTCACAAGCGATCCCTAATTTACATACTTTATAATAAAAGTCTGATACGCTTAGCAACGAAGGCCCAAACCCCCTTAAGGATATGTTATCAGCGTGATATAAAAGCTTGGCACATCGTTCTAAATTTTCTAGATCAAGATGATGATATACGTTGCTCAACACTTGATGATGAAGATTTAAAAAGATTTTAGCGATCTTTTCTTTGCTTGATCCTTTTTTGATCGGCATATCGATCTCTATGTTATTATCATTAATGATGAAACTATCGATTTCTATCGCCATCCTGATCTTAAATTCAGCAAAGCCTTTAAAACCTAGTTTTTTACAAAAGCGAACGATAGACGGTGCCGAGGTGTGAACTAAAAGCGATAATTCGTCCACATTTATATCCAATAATAATTCTGGATTAGCTAGGATAAATGCCGCAATTTCTTTTTCAGCTTCGGTAAATCCTTGTTGGGCTTTTAATTTCGCAATGATCATCATTTTATCCTCCTTGCTTAAATTTTACCATGATAAAAGGTCCTTGCTAAACAAGAACCTTATTGATTTGCAATATAATCATCGATATGACGTTCAACGATCATGAATGGAGCGTTGCCGCTTGCTAATAAAGCTTGATTAAATGAAGTTTCATCAAATTTATCGCCTAATGCCTCTTGGGCCTTTTCTTTTAGATCAATGATCTGTTTATATCCAGCATAGTATGGAATGAAAACAGCAGGATCATCTCTTAATTGTTCATATTGCAGTCTATAACCTTCTTCATAAAGCTGCAAACCAGCATTATTAATAAATTCCGTAAATTCTTCTAGGCTATAACCATGATAATGGATACCAATATCAGCCAAGACGATAACTGCATATGACAGCATTTCATTGACGCGATATAGTCTCAGCAGATCTTCATCGATATCTTCAAGATATTGCATTGCTTCATATGAACTATATACCGCATAACCTTCGGTAAAAGCCAAATTACTATTAACTTTTAGGAAAAGATTAGGCATATTCTCATAGTTATAAGCAAACTGATACATATGGCCTGGAAAACCTTCATGTGCTAAAGTGATATATGTTGAAATGTTGCCTATATCTAATGCTCCATCTAGGGTATTGACCCTGATCTGCTTTGGAGTAGTTTGATCGATAGCTGGAACATTAAAGTAAGCTGCCGTACCATTGTTGGCAATCAAAGGATCGATGCTGGCGATCTCATAAGAAATCTCACCGATATTCGGAAAATTAGTGGTCATATGTTCATTTAAGAAAGTTAAAATTTCTTCATATGAAGTAAAACCGGTCGCGATATACATATTAAATGTTTCAAGGATCTCTGGATCATCTTGCACAATTTCCATAAGTTCTTGCATACTATCCGCATATAGATCCTGCATCATTTCCTCTAGCTCTTCAACCGTAATATCTTTACCAGTTTTATCTTTTACCAAACGCTCGTAATATTCTTGACCTGATGGCAAATAAGCTAGGCCTTGCTCATTATTGGCACTTCTTGTTTGCAAATCTTGCAAATAAATGATGATATCGCTATACATCTGGATAAAGCCTTGATAAAAAGCGTCTTGCATCTTCTCTTGATAATTTTTGACCGTTGCTTCATCTAAACCTAAGCCCTCCGTTTTAGCAAGCAATGAAGTTAGGATCGTGTTTTCATCCTGATTATCAACGATATCTTGGCAATATTGCAAAACACTGTCATAATTGATCATCACCAAACCTAATTCGGCTTGTTTATCGGTATATGCTTTAATTTTTTCAAAATATGCTGGCAATTCATTTACCAAAGTGATCAGATCAAGATAATCTTGTTCCGTACGGATCTGATAATCTACTAAACTCGTAGGAATCGACGTATAAAAACCGGTAATTGATCCAAACATGCTGCCATAATATGCCATATCTTCATCCATATATGCCAGCTGCATATCTAGATCATACAACATATAATCATAACAATCTTGCTGTACCTCATCTAAGCTGTCACGATCAAAAGCCATAAGCTTGGTTTTATATTCTTCAGTTTCAGCTTTATCCTCAGCTGTGTATTCTACATTGCCCCAGCTTACTTCAAGATCTTGCTTATCGATACCATAAGCTGAAGGGTCTTCAAAAAACATATGAACGCTTTGGTAATCATTAGAAATGATATCAAGGACATATTCATCTAAAAAAGCGGCAAATTCTTCATTTGTTTGCTCAGCAACTTTATCGCTTGAGCCTGAAGCTTGCTGATCTGATGTTTGACATCCGACCAACGCAAACACTAAGCTTAGTGCTAATAATAACTTTATCAACTTATTCATATTTCACAACTCCTGTAATAAATTCACTATGTGGCAAGGTCTCGCACCAATCACAGAATGCTTGCCATTCTGGTAAACGATGATTGCGGCGCTGATGATACATGGTCTTTAGCTGACGATAATTGGTCGTCATCCTAGCGCATAATCTAAAGCCCGCTGGATTAGAATATAGAATTTCCAGATACATCTTTTTAGCCAAAGCTTCTTGATCTTTGACATCTTCATTATTTAGCTTAGCTTCTTTGATCTTAGCAACAAGATCATTATAAGCTGCAACTTTTTCCTTCATGATCGTGATCATTCGTGGATCGACATATTCGATATAAGCCTTATCCAGATCAAAACGTGTGATCCGATGCATCGTTGACTGACTGCTGACAAAATCTAAGAAATGATAACGTTCAGCTTCGACCCAAGCTTTATTAGAAAAGGTTAGATCAAACTGCACGATTATCCCGTTCATAAAATTATCATGGCCTTCGCCTTGGCGCGAAGTTGCTAATTTGATAACGGTATTGGTTACTTCGGTATTTAGCTTTGAAAGATCGGTAGCCATAGGATATTTGCTGCCCATTACCGATTCATCAAAGCCATAGATCTTAACATTGCTTACTACTTCATCATAATTCATCTTAATTACCCCAATTCATCGTATGCTGCTTCTTTTTTACCCACGATCACGATATCATCATCAAACAAGATCGGCCTTTTGACCAGCATGCCATCTGATGCCAATAACTGTAGCTTTTCTTCATCGCTCATGGTCTTTAATTTATTTTTTAGATCTAGTTCACGATAGCGCTGACCGCTAGTATTAAAAAACTTATTGATATCCAGCTTGCTGTTTGCAACTAATTTTTTAAGCAATTCATAATCGGGCTTATCTTCTTTTAGATCTCTTTTTTGATAGCTTATATGCTTGCTATCAAGATATTTTAAAGCTTTTTGGCAAGTTGAACACTTGCTATAACATAATACGGTATACATTATCTTATCCTCTTTTTATCATCATAGCTAAGATAGCGATATCTGCCGGATTAACCCCGGATATCCTTGAAGCTTGACCTATCGTTCTTGGTTTTACCTGTATTAATTTTTGTTTGCCTTCCAGCGATAGATTTTCCATATGTTCATAATCGATATCATCTGGGATCAAGGTCTTATCCATCTTCTGCAATCTAGCAGCTTCTCGTGCTTCTTTTTCAATATAACCGGCATACTTAACTTCGATATCTACCTGCTTGCCGACCCTTTCATCAACCATGATATCCATGGTTTTTGCTAGTTCATAGGTCTTGACCAAAGGGCGTTTTATCAGATCTAAAGCACTCATAGAATCGGTTAAGCTTTCATAGCCCAAACTAATCAAATAGTCATTGCCTTTTGATCTAGCGCTAACTTTGGTATTAGCCAATGTTTCTTTTAATGATGCAATATCCTTCATTTTCTGCTGATAAGCATCATAGCGTTCTTTAGATATCGTTCCTATCTTATAGCCTTTTTCGATCAAGCGCTGATCAGCATTATCATGCCGCAGCAACAAACGAAATTCCGCTCTTGACGTCAACAAACGATATGGCTCTTTGGTGCCTTTGGTTACCAGATCATCGATCAATACGCCAATATAAGCTTCATCACGCGACAAGATCAATGGCTCTTGGCCATCTAATTTTAAACAAGCATTTATGCCCGCCATCAAGCCTTGACCGGCTGCTTCTTCATAACCGCTGGTGCCATTGATCTGCCCTGCAGTAAATAAATTTTCAATGATCTTTGATTCTAAGGATGGTTTCATCTGCAGCGGATCGATCGCATCATATTCGATAGCATAAGCATACTTTTTGATGACGCAATTCTCTAAGCCTGCTAAGCTATGGACCATCTTTTCCTGGATATCTCGCGGCAATGAAGTTGAAAATCCTTGAACATAAGTAGTATCTAAATATTCACTTTCCGGTTCTAAGAACAACTGATGTCTTTCTTTATCATGAAATCTTACCAGCTTATCTTCGATCGAAGGACAATAGCGCGGACCTACGCCTTTAACAACACCTGAATACATGCTTGAACGATGCAGATTCTCATTGATGATCTGATGCGTCGTGCTATTGGTATAGGT
>CASGCC010000097.1 GCA_949299585.1 uncultured Bacillota bacterium
TATGAAGGTATGATCATTGGCCGAGCTAGCCGTAATATGGATATGGAAGTCAATCCGATCAAAAATAAGAAGATGACAGCTGTAAGATCGACGGGAAATGATGAAGCAATGAAATTGGTTCCGCCAAAGATCATGTCATTGGAAGAAGCTATCGAATTCATCAATGATGATGAACTGGTGGAATTAACACCAACAGATATCCGGATCCGTAAAAAATATCTAACCAATCTGGAAAGAAGACAACATTTAAGAGCGATCAAAGCTCAAGAAGAACAAGATTAGAAACATCGCATGATGTTTCTTTTTCTTTTATTCCTGCTGATTTTGCGTTATCCTTATGGTAGAAGAAAAAGAGGTACAACAATGTTGAATATCGGACTGATCGGAATCGGACAGATTGCTAAGCGGGCAGCCAATGGCATAAATTTAGCTACCAATGCCCAACTTTATGCGGTTGCTTCCCGCAGCATGGCAAAAGCTCAAGCATTTGCGCAAGAACATCATGCCATAAAAGCTTATGATGACTATGAAAAGCTATGTCAGGATCCATTGGTAGCAATGGTATATATCTGTACGCCTAACGCTTATCACAAAGAACATATCATGATGGCCTTGGACCATCATAAACATGTGATATGTGAAAAGCCCATGCTGATGAATATCGAAGATCTTGAAGCATGTTTTGAACATGCTAAAAAGCAGGGCTGTTTTTTGATGGAAGCTCATAAAACGGTGTTCACACCGTTGAACCATCATTTATTCAATTTGATCTCTGAAGGGATCATTGGCAAGGTGCATTTTATTGAAGGACAGTATGCTAGTGAGGTCTTGCCATCTAAGAAAAGCATTGCTGATTGGCACTTTCAAAGCGAAGGCGGAGGATGTTTATATGATATTGGGGTATATCCGTTGGCGTTTGCTAATTATTTTGCCAACAGCAAGATCATTGAGCATCAAACGATGATCCATAAGGTTGATGGTATCTTCTGCGATCAGGCTCAAGCTATGATCCGCTATGAAAATGGGATCATGGCGCATATTGCAACCAGCTGGCAGTGTGACATGGTCAACATGGGCTATATCTATGGTGAACTAGGCTATATCGAGTATAAGAATTTTTGGAAGAATACCCAGGCATATCTGGTCAAAAACGGACAAAGGACCTTGATCGAAGTAAAGATGAAAAGCGATTTTACCGGGGAGATAGAACATGCGGTAGAATGCGTTGAAAAAGGCTGGCTGCAAAGCAATGTCATGGGTTTTGTGCAATCAGCAGCGATCATAGATATCATCAATAAATGATAAACGTTAGTTTTTATCATTTCTATCTTCATCTATATGAAAAGATACAAATTAAACGATCTATTATATGATGCTTTTTTATCAAGCATATAAAAAACTGTAAAAGTCAAGAAAATGTAAACTTAACTTATTACAGTTTTTTCTTTTTGAAGCATGTTGCAAAATCAGCAGAAGGTAGGCAAGCTACTCTGTATTAAGTGACTCATGAGTAATGCTGCGATGATATTCTTTTCATTGCTTCCTTATTAAAAAATGTAAAAAAATCGATCAGCAAAATAAATTAAAAATTCCATCGCGCTATGTTACATCCAAGATGTAAAACAAGCGATTGGTAACATTATAGAAATGATCAAAAAGTAAATTGTTTGCTTAACGATGCTCCAAATATCTATTTTCCATATTATTGAACTTGCGACAAATCCTGTGTCTATTATTCCGCTAAGAAAGGTTTGTAAAATAACATCGTTGATCTTGTTTCCCATAGCTGATATAATTTCAGATACAAAAAGTACGTAATATCATTTGTCCTTCCAAGAGAAATCAAGATCGTAATTAAATGATTTGATATAATTCTTAGTGGAAAGCCTCAAAGACCAAGCTTGATAATTTAATGCAGATCGTATCTGTAATACTCAAAAAAAGTTATTGGTCTTTTTTAAGTTCATAATTTCCCAATTTGATATATCGATTAATTCATTAGATGGTAAGCAATTTTATAACTCATACAATCTAAAACGAAGGATATATTATTCTTCTTTGTTAGTAACTGCAAAAACTTTTCTAGCATTTACATAAATACGAATCAGATATATCTGTTCTAATATATCGATTTGTTCATCTTCTTTTTTGTTTGCATATCGTTATATGTAAAACGGAAAATAGTTTCAATGCAAAGGACTTTATTAAATTGCTGTAATTATTGTGGAAAGTGTTTTAAACAATTTGCTGCTTTTAGGACAAAAAAACGGTAATCCAGTGATTACCGTAATTTTTTATTAATAGCTTTTGGTATAACCGTTATAAGCTTTTACCAAGATTTCTTTCATTTCTTCGACCATTGGAACACGAGGATTAGCAGGTGAGCATTGGTCTTCATAAGCTAGATAAGCAATCTTATCAAGGTTGTTCATGAAGGTTGTTTCATCTAAGCCTTGTGCTTTGAAGCTCATATCGATACCGCAATCGATAGCTAGATCGCCACAAGCACGAGCATACATTTCAACACCTTCAGCAATGGTATTTGGTTTTAAACCGATTGCTAATGCTAGTTCGAAATATTTTTCATCAGCTTTATAGTAGTTATATTTTGGCCAGATACCAGGTTTTTCTGGTTTGGTACCATTGTAGCGAATGACATGAGGCATCAAGATAGCGTTAGCTCTACCATGAGGAACATGATATTCGCCACCGATCTTGTGAGCTAAAGAGTGGTTAACACCTAAGAAGGCATTAGCGAAAGCCATACCAGCTAGACATGAAGCGTTATGCATCTTTTCACGAGCTTCAGGATCGTTTTTGCCATTGTTTACCGCACGAGGCAGATATTCAAAGACCATCTTAACAGCTTGTAATGCTAAACCATCAGTAAAGTCACTAGCTAAGGTACTAACGAAAGCTTCAGTAGCATGGGTCAAGACATCCATACCGGTATCTGCCGTGATGCTTTTTGGTAGGCTCATCGTTAAGCTTGGGTCAACGATAGCAACGGTTGGTGTCAAAGAGTAGTCGGTCAATGGATATTTCTTGTTTTCTTCCTTATCGGTGATAACAGCGAATGGGGTTACTTCGGAACCGGTACCGCTGGTCGTTGGGATACATACCAATTTAGATTTTTTACCTAATTCAGGATAGCGGAAAGCACGTTTACGGATATCCATGAATTTTTGTTTTAGGTCATCAAAGTTAACGTCTGGTTGTTCATAGAATAACCACATACCTTTAGCAGCATCCATGCTTGAACCACCGCCGATCGCAATGATCGTATCTGGACGGAAAGCTTCCATCAAGCTTAGACCGCGTTTAACGGTTTGAATGCTTGGGTCTGGTTCAACATCGCAGAATAATTGAACTTGAACCTTGTTTCTTCTTCTTTCTAATTGATCAGTAACTCTGGTTACATAGCCTAGATCGACCATTGATCTATCGGTAACGATGAATACACGTTCCATTTCGCGCATGTCGTGCAGATATTCGATTGAGTCTTTTTCAAAGTAGATCTTGCTTGGAACTTTGAACCATTGCATATTGTTTCTCCTTTTACCGATTTTTTTGATATTTAATAGGTTGATCGCACTTACGTTATCTGATACCGAGTTATGTCCGTAAGATCCGCATCCTAATGTTAATGAAGGAATGAAAGAGTTGTAGACATTACCGATACCGCCAAAAGTACTAGGAGAGTTCCAAATGATACGGCAGGCTTTTAAACGTACGCCAAAGCGTTTAGCTAATTCTTCATTAGAAGTATGGATGGCAGCAGAGTGACCTACACCATTGAACATTACCATTTGTTCAGATTTGTTCAAGCCATCTTCTACCGAATCAGCTTTTAGCATTGCTAGAACTGGTGATAATTTTTCACGGGTCAATGGTTCGTTTACGCCAACTTCGCTGCATTCAGCGATGATGATGCTGGTCTTAGCTGGAACTTCAAAGCCAGCATTTTTAGCGATCCAGCTTGCGCTTTTTCCAACGATATCTGGATTTAATACGGCTTTGGCGCAATCTTCTTTAGATGCGACATTGAACATATATTTTTCTAATAATTTCTTTTCTTTGTCGTTGGCAAAGTATACATTATAATCTTCAAAGATTACCTTGACATCATCATATACTTCTTTATCAACGATAACAGCTTGTTCGCTGGCACAGATCATACCATTATCGAAAGCTTTTGATAAGCAGATATCATTAACTGCTTGTCGTAAATTAGCTGTTGTTTCAATATAAGCAGGAACGTTGCCGGCACCAACGCCTAAAGCTGGTTTGCCGCAAGAATAAGCGGCTTTTACCATGGCGTTACCACCAGTAGCTAAGATCGTTGCGACCCCAGGATGGTTCATCAAGCAGCTGGTTGCATCCATGCTTGGAGCTTCGATCCATTGGATACAGTTTTCAGGAGCGCCAGCTTTGATTGCGGCTTCATATACGACCTTAGCAGCAGCAATCGAACATTGTTGAGCTTTTGGATGGAAAGCAAAGATGATAGGGTTTCTTGTCTTCAAGCAGATCAATGATTTGAAGATCGCGGTTGAAGTAGGGTTGGTTACAGGGGTAATACCTGCGACGACACCAACTGGTTCGGCGACATAGGTCAAACCTTTGACGACATCTTCTTCAATAACGCCGACAGTTTTTAAATGACGCATATGGTTAACGACATATTCACAAGCAAATAGGTTTTTGGTAGCTTTGTCTTCAAAGACACCGCGTTGAGTTTCTTCGATAGCTAATTTAGCTAGCTCACCATGTTTGTCTAAGGCAGCTACTGAACATTTTGCTACGATATAATCGATTTTTTCTTGATCGAAGTAATAGAATTCTTCCAAGGCTTTTTGGGCTTTTGCAACCTTGATGTTAACTTCTTCGTTGTTAGTAGGTCCACTAATTTTTACTTCTGTTTCTTGAACTTTCTTTGTTGCCATATATCCTCCTTTGTGAAGCATTTCACTTATGACATCAGTAATATATCACTGAAAAAAGAGGGTTGCAAGCACTTTTGTTAGCAAATTCACAAGTAACCGTTTACATTTGAAAAAAAATTTTTTGTAAGCGTTTCCTTAGGAAAACTAGCAAAAAAATATATCTTCAGGTAAAATAAAACAAAGGAGATCTTCATGATGATCAAACAAAATTTACATACGCATTCGATATATTGTGATGGGCAAGATACGATCGATGAAATGGTTGAAATGGCCATTGCTAAAAAATTTACGGTTCTTGGTTTTTCTAGTCATGGGCCAAATGAACCTAATGATGATTATTCTTTGCCTGCTGAATTCTTGGCATCTTATATTCAGGATGTGCATAGAGCAAAGCAAAAGTATGCTGACAAGATCAAGATCTATCTTGGTATCGAGCAGGATGCCTTGGGACAAAGATTTGATCATAGTATCTTTGACTATATCATTGGCAGCGTACATATGGTTTGCGATGGTAAAAATTATCTGCCGATAGATAGCAGCAAGCAATTGACCTTAAAGATCATCGCTGAAGGCTATGGTGGCGATTTTTTAGCTTTTACGCAAAGCTATCTTAAAGAAATGCAAAAATTGATCGATGATCCGCAGGTTGATATCATTGGGCATTTTGATCTTATCCAAAAGTTCAATGAAGATCAAAGCATGATCGCCTTTGATGATCCTATATATCTAAAGATGTGCCATGATGCACTGGATTTGATCATCGCTAATGATAAGATCATCGAAGTTAATACCGGAGCGATTGCTAGGGGATATCGCAAGTCGCCATATCCTGATGTTAACCTTTTGCGCTATATTGCTAAGAAAAAGGGCATGATATGTTTGAACAGTGATTGTCATGATCGCCATTATCTGGATTGTTATTATGATGAAAGCTTGGAATTGATCAAAGAGTGTGGCTTTACGCATCTGCTGATCATGCATGATGATGGGTTTAAAAAAACAGCTATCTAGCTGTTAATAATTATAGTGGAATTTTTTTTCGTTAGGGTCGATGGGTAACGCTTTAAGCGTATAGTCTTCGAC
>CASGCC010000098.1 GCA_949299585.1 uncultured Bacillota bacterium
CCATCAGAAATGAAGGCTGTTGCCAAAGTGTTAGGCAAAGAAGTGCTATCGCAGGTAACTAAACAAGAAATCTTAGATAATTTGGCTTTGATCCGTGAAAAATGCGACGATCGCAGCTTATTAAGAGCGTTGCATTTTGTTGATGAAACCGAAAGGGTCATTGACGAAGTCAAAGCTTTGAAAAATAAGGATATGCAAGAATTTAAGCGTTTGGTAATAGAATCGGGATATTCTAGCTATATGTATCTGCAAAATGTTTATAGTCCTAAGGATCATAAGCATCAAGAGCTAGCAGTTGCTTTGTGGCTTTCAGAAAATTTACTAAAAGGAAAAGGGGCATATCGAGTTCATGGCGGTGGCTTGGCAGGAACGATCCAAGCTTTTGTTCCTAAAGCTATGCTTGATGAATATGTCATGCAGATGGAAGCGGTCTTTGGCACAGGATCTTGTTATAAGTTAAGCATCAGGCCGGTTGGAGCTTATAAGATCATTTGATGTCACCGATATTTAAAATGATTGTTTTAATCAAAAAAAGATGCTCGGTTTTGAGCATCTAGATAAATAATTCTATAATATACGCCATTATACAGGCAAATACGGCAACAGTGATCAAGCTTTTCTCTTTATAAGCTAAGATCAAGGCAATGATCGTTCCAAACAAAGAACTTGCGATATTGCTGGTAGCGGTAAAAATAGCGGGAAAGGTCATCGATCCTAATACCGCATAGGGAACATAGTACAAAAAGGAACGAAAATATTTATTGGTTATTTCTTTTTGAAATAGGGTGATAGGTAGCATCCTTATCAAATATGTTACTATTGCCATGATCAAGATATAGATAAGATATTTTGGCATCATTTATCCTCCTTGGGGCGCAGGTATGCCATGATCCCAGCACTTATCAAGGTGCAGATGATGATAACAAAGCCGCTGCCAATATTGATAAAGACGTTTAGATAATTAAGCAGGATACTGATTATTGCCGCCATGATGATAACCATCTTAACATCGTTATCTTTTTTGGCAACGGGGATGATGATCGCTAAAAACATCCCATAAATGGCTAGACCTAAAGCATTTTGCAATTTAGGATCAAGCATCTTTGAGGCAATGCAGCCGGCATAGGTTCCAGATGTCCAACCTAATATCGGCAGGATCATCAATCCTAAAAAATAAGATCTGCTGACTTTTCCTTCATGATTTGCGCTTACGGCAAATATTTCGTCCGTAATGCCAAACGATAACAACATGCGGTCAATGGTTCGCCATTTTTTATCGATCTTTTGTGATAATGACAATGACATCAAGGCATAGCGTAGATTGATGATCAATTGGGTCAATGCTAGCTCGATATATGCTCCATCCATGATAAATAATGGTAAGCCCGCAAATTGTCCGGCGCTGGTTAGATTGCTAAGAGATACCAATACGGCAATATATGGCAGATTACCTAAGGATATTGCCATGATGCCAAAAGTAAAGGATACGGGAAAATAGCCTAAAGCAATGGGTATCCCATCTTTAATCCCCTTAATAAAGTTACTTGTTTGTTTCATATTCCCACCTATTGCTTAATAGTATGATACTTGAACAAGATATTTGTCAATAAATTATTTATTATTTAAAAAAGGTGTTATCATTTAGATGAAGAAGGAGGTTTTGCAAATGAACAAAATTCTAGTAGCATATTTCTCAGCTAGCGGAGTAACCAAGCGCTTGGCACAAAAAATCGCCGCCGCAGCAAATGCTGATCTTTTTCAGATCGAACCAATGGTTCCTTATACTGCAGCAGATCTGGATTGGACCAACGATCAATCGCGCAGCTCACACGAAATGAAGGATAAAACATCCCGACCAGCGATCAAATCTCATGTAGATGACATTTCTTGTTATGATACGATTTTTGTTGGCTTTCCGATCTGGTGGTATATTGCGCCAACGATCATCAATACCTTTTTGGAAAGTTATGATCTAACAGCTAAAACGATCGTTACCTTTGCAACCTCGGGCAGCAGCAAGATGGGCGAAACTTACAGGTATTTGCAGCCAAGCTGTGCTAATTCTAAACTAGTCGAAGGCAAAGTGTTCAATAAAGAAGCAACCATAGAAGAATTATCCGCCTGGATATCCACATTAAAGCTATAGGTAAAGATCATGCCATTAGAAATCATCAAAAACGATATAACTAAGATGGCGGTCGATGCCATCGTCAATGCTGCAAATTCAACTTTGCTTGGTGGCGGTGGAGTTGATGGCTGCATTCATCGTGCAGCTGGTCCAAGATTGTTGGAAGAATGCCGATCGTTAGGCGGATGTGCAACGGGCAAAGCTAAGATTACCCAAGCATATGATCTGCCGTGCGAATATGTTATCCATACGGTAGGCCCGATCTGGCAAGGTGGCAACCATCATGAAAAGGAACTGTTGGCATCTTGTTATCGCGAATCTTTGAGGTTAGCGCAACAATATAAATGTAAGACGGTTGCTTTTCCTTTGATTTCATCAGGAGCTTATGGTTATCCCAAAGATCAAGCTATGCAGATCGCTATAACGACGATCGAAGAATATCTGCAAGAAAATGAAATGTTGGTTTTTTTGGTCTTGTTTCAAAAATGAAACATGATCATAAAAATAAGTTGATGAAAATAATTGATATCTTTTGAATTTACTTTTTGATCATTGTTATAATAAAAGCATGAAAAGGAGGTCGGGTAAATGAAGATAACATGGATAGGACATTCTTGTGTCAAAGTAGAAAAAGATGGTTATAGCGTTGTTATCGACCCATATGAAGATGGCAGCGTGCCAGGGTTATTACCTGTAAAAGAACAAGCTTCAGCAGTATTATGTAGCCATGAGCATGGTGATCATAATCATCGCGAAGGTGTTAAGCTTGTCGAAAGCTTAGCGGAACCATTACAGATATCGATGATCGATACATATCATGATGGTGCTAAAGGAGCAATGCGTGGACCTAATAAGATCCATATCTTAACGGATGGAACAGAAAGGATCGCGCATCTAGGCGATCTAGGCTGCATGCTGGATGAGAGCCAGGTTGAAATGCTTAAAAATGTCGATGTATTGTTGATCCCTGTTGGCGGATATTATACGATCGATGCCAAGCAAGCTTGTGAACTTTGTGAAAAGATCGCTCCTAAGTTGATCATTCCTATGCATTATCGCGATGATGAGCTAGGTTTTGGCTATGATGTAATTGCTACGAAAGATGAATTCATCAAGCTGATGGGCCATGTGGAGATCGTTAGAAATAGTACCATCGATACCAAAGAAAAACCAATGGCCAAAGTTGTCGTTTTGTTACCACAAAATCATGCATGATAAAAAAACATATCATTTTGAAGCGTATATTGATCAAATTCTTTATATCAAGATACCATCAAGATTGATATGTTTTTTTGTTTATTGATTGACGGATGAGCGATCAAGCTGAATATTTTGGCTTTTGATCCCATATAAGGTCTTGCTGCCAAAGTATAGGGCAATGAAACAAGAAAGGCAAACCGTCGCGCAGATAGAAATGATGATGGCAATCTGATAAAGGATAGCGGTGGTAGGTAAGGTTCCTGCCAACATCTGTCCGGTCATCATTCCTGGTAAAGATACGATGCCCATTCCTAGCATAGAATTTAAAGTAGGTAAAATTGCGGTTTCGATTCCTTGCTTAACAAAAGGAAGCAGGATCCGTTTGGCAGCAACTCCTGCGCAGCTTAAAGCTTCGATCCTGAATTTTTGCTCTTTTAAAGCTTCGATAAAAGTTTTTAAGCCAAGCGAAACACCGGTCATGGTATTGCCCATCAGCATGCCAGAGATCGGAATGACATATTGCGGGGTAAAGGCATTGTTGCCAATAACGACAAAAATAAAGTAGGTAATGGTAAATAACCCGGAAAAGGCAATAGCGAGGGCAATGATCAGCTTGAAGCGGATATTCAAAGCTTGTTGCTGTTTTAAGACCCGATAGATCGTAAAGATGATCATGGCAAATAAATAGGCTAAGGTAAAGATCAAATGTGGGTTATCGAAAATATAAGTAAGGATAAAGCCAGCTAAAGCTAATTGCACGCTCATCTTGATGCTAGCTGTGATCAAAAGCTTGCTTTTATCAACTTTGCATTTTTTCATGATCGCTAAGATCAGCAGCAATAAAAGATAGATGCAAAGAAATTGCCAGATCTGGATCTCTATAACTTCTTTCATAGTTTTTCTCCTAGTTTGATGATGTTGTCAGCAAAGTTATCTACAAGGGTTTGATTATGGCTGACACAAATGGCGGTTATCTGGTTTTCAGCACAAAATGATCTTAAATTTTTCATTAATAAAGTTGAAGTTTTTTCATCTAAGGCTGCAGTAGGCTCGTCTAGTAATACTACATCTTTAGCAAATGATAAGAAAATTGCTAAAAAGATCCGTTGTCTTTCGCCGCCAGATAAATGATCACAGCTTTCATTCAAAGGTTTATCGATACAGCAAAGCGATAGATAATTTTTAAGCGTTTCTTCATTTGGCAAAGGCTCCTCACGATTTTCATAATAAAAGCTAAAATTATCGATGATCGATCCAGATAATAAATAGACATTTTATGGGATCAGCAATACTTTGCGGCGATAGTCCAAGATATCATAATTTTCGATAGGGATATCCTTAAAGAAGAGCGTATCTTTTGGCGGAACGATCAGTCCGTTTAGCAGTTTTAGATAGGTACTTTTGCCACAACCGCTTCTCCCAGTGATAAAAGTAAAAGTGTTAGCTGCAAAGTTAAGAGCTGGATAGCGGATGTCATAAAAATGAAGATTATCTTTGGAACAGATTATCACATCTTTACTCATGATAATTACCTTCTAGCTGTATAGAGCGGTTTGTGAATTGCATGATCTCAAATTTATTACCATCGGGATCGTGCAGCCACATTTGGTATGTTTCGCTAGGACCTTTGGTGATCGGCGTGTCTGGAATGACACCAGCAGCGATTAATTCCTCTCGGGCTTGATAAATATCTTTCACGGTTAAAGCAAAATGGGAATAACCGATATGTTCATTAAAGGCTGGATGTTCTTTTTGTTGTTCAAATGCTGGAAATAGCTCAATAAATTGTAAGGGCGCTAATTCGATATAGGCATTGAAGATGCGTTGGGGATCTTCTTGCGCGATCTTTTGTTGAAAAGGACGATCATCGCGATCAAGGTATACGCTATAGCGAGTGAGCGATTTGATCTTTCCGCCTAATTTATGGCAATAAAAATCAAGCATCTCATCAAATTGTCGGGTATAAAAAGCGATATGCATGATGCTGGTATAATTCATAGCTTTGCTCCTTGTTTTTACATGGATATGATATCACGGATAGCTACTTATGCATATTTTTTTTGGATAAAATAAAGCAAGGCGATCATCGTTAAGATTAGCGCTGATATCATGATCTTGTTCATTAACTGATAATATGCAAAGCCTGATGATAGCACAAGGATCATTAAGATCAATGGATATAAGATAGCGCTTGATAGGGTAAATATTCGCATGGCAAAACAGATATATGGCCAATTGGTGTTATTAAAATGCATACCTGGCAAATGCATTTTAAAAAAACCTTGAGCGACATAATTAATGTTATATCGATCATAATAAATTGGTAGATGATCTTTAGCAACAAATATGAACCATCCGGCAAATAACAACATCAATAAGACGATTATAATAGTATCTTTGGTAATTGATGCAGCTTGATCAAAAAATTGTCGTATCATAGATATTTCTAACATTGCAATGATAAAAGCAGCGCCATAAATGATCTTCCATATCTTGACATGTACCCCAAATCCTAGACAACTAGGAGGAGGGGTATTTTTATATGAAATATTCATGGGAATTTAAATTAAAGTGTGTTGAGAATTATAAGATA
>CASGCC010000099.1 GCA_949299585.1 uncultured Bacillota bacterium
TACGATACCGTTATCAATCACGGTTATAAAGATTGATAGAAAGGATAAAGTATATTGTTTAATGACTGTTAAATGAGTCAATTACAATATACCAGGATAAAGCTATGCATTTAGAACAACAAATTGCTAAGCTTTTAAATAAAGATATTTCACAAGCTAGCAATCAAGAAATTTATATTGCTTTGCTGCAATTGGTCAAGCAAGAAGCTGCTATGATGCCAAAAGCCCAAGGCGATAAAAAATTATATTATATCAGCGCAGAATTTTTGATCGGCAAATTATTATCGAACAATTTGATCAATCTAGGTATCTATGATCAGATCAGCGATATCTTGGCTGCCCATGGCAAAGATATCAATATGATCGAAGAAGTTGAAAATGAACCATCTTTAGGCAACGGGGGACTAGGCCGCTTGGCGGCTTGTTTCCTTGATTCCATCGCAACCTTAGGTTTAAATGGTGATGGTGTCGGCTTGAACTATCACTTTGGTTTGTTCAAACAAAGCTTCAAAGATCTAAAACAAGATGAACAGCCAAACCCTTGGATCAGCGATCCTAGCTGGCTAAATGATACCAAGATCAGCTTTACCGTTAACTTTGGCGATTTCAGCGTTAGATCTCATTTATATGATATCGATGTCCTAGGCTATCATAGCGTTGCTAACAAGCTGCATCTATTTGATATCGAAAGCGTAGATGAAAGCATCGTCAAAGATGGCATCAATTTTGATAAGAACCAGATTTCCAAGAATCTGACCTTATTCTTATATCCTGATGATTCTGATGAAGCTGGTCAGCTTCTAAGGGTATATCAGCAATATTTCATGGTCTCAAATGCTGCGCAATTGATCTTGATGGAAGAAAAAGCCAAAGGCCATGACCTGAAAGATCTAGCCAAACATGTGCAGATCCAGATCAATGATACCCATCCAACGATGATCATTCCTGAACTGATCCGCTTATTGATGCTAGAAGGCATCGGTTTGATGGAAGCTATGACCATCGTCAGCGATACCTGTGCTTATACCAATCACACGATCCTTTCGGAAGCTTTGGAAAAATGGCCGCGTAAGTTTATCTTAAAGGTTTGTCCAAATATCATGGCCATCATTGAAGCCTTGAACCTATATGTCGGGGTCATCTATACCGATGATAAGGTCCAGATCATCGATGATCAAGATCGCGTCCACATGGCTAGGATCTGCATGCATTTTTCCCACTCGATCAATGGGGTTGCCCAGATCCACACCGAGATCTTGAAACACAGTGAATTAAAACCTTTCTTTGATCTATATCCGCAAAATTTCAACAATAAGACCAACGGCATTACTTTTAGGCGCTGGCTGATCCATGCTAACCACAAATTAAGCAAATACATCGATAGCTTGATCGGCGAAGGATGGAAGACCAATGCTTATGAACTAGAAAACTTATTACGATATTATGATGATGAACAGGTATTAGATCAGCTAGATGCCATCAAGCATGAAAATAAGGTTGCCCTAGCCAATTATATCCAAGAACATGAAGGCATCACGATCGATCCTAATTCGATCTTTTGCATCCAGATCAAGCGTCTGCATGAATATAAGCGTCAGCAGATGAATGCTTTATACATCATCTATAAATACTTCCAGATCAAAGAAGGCAATTTGCCAGTTCGCCCAATTACCATCATCTTTGGCGCTAAAGCGGCACCAGCTTATAAAACAGCAAAAAATATCATTCATTTGATCCTTTGTCTGCAAAAGCTGATCGACAGCGATCCAGAAGTAAGCAAATATCTAAAGGTCGTCATGATCCAAAACTACAATGTTACTTATGCGACCAAGCTGATCCCAGCTTGTGATATCAGCGAACAGATATCATTGGCTAGCAAGGAAGCTAGTGGTACCGGCAACATGAAATTCATGCTTAACGGTGCCGTTACCCTGGGTACGGACGATGGTGCCAATGTTGAGATCCATCATCTGGTTGGCGATGATAACATCTATATCTTTGGTCAATCTAGCGATCAGGTCATCGCCCATTACAACAACCATGATTATATTGCCAAAAACTATTATGATAATGATGCTTATATTAGAAAGATCATTGATTTCATCACCGATGAGAAGCTTTTGGCGATTGGCGGCGATAAGCAAATGTTGAGCGATCTAAAAAATGAGCTGATCAACAAAGACTGGTTCATGACCTTGTTAGATCTTGAAAGCTACTGCGATACCAAGGAACGCATCTTCGCCGACTATGAAGATCGCGCTCGTTTTAAAAGGATGTCTTTGGTCAATATCGCTAAAGCCGGTTTCTTCTCTAGCGATCGTACCATCAAACAATATAACGATGATATCTGGCATCTATAAAACTTTTTAAAGCATGATAAAGGCCCCATGTTTTCGCATTGAAAGCATGGGGCCTTATCTTATATTCGTTAGCGTAACATATCGATGATAGCTTGGGTAAATTGTTTGGTCGTTGCCTGACCGCCAAGATCAGGTGTTAGCCATTCTTTATGGAACAATACCTGATCAACTGCTTGCCGGATGTTATTGGCAACTGCTTGCTCGTTAAGATGATCCAGCATCATGCAAGCCGACCACAAAAAGGCCGTAGGATTGGCAATGCCTTTGTCCGCGATATCAGGCGCGCTGCCATGGACCGCTTCAAACATCGCATATTCGCTTCCTAGATTAGCGCTAGGCATAAGGCCTAAGCCTCCGATCAGTCCGCTGGTCAGATCGGAAAGGATATCGCCATATAGATTAGGCATGACCAGAACATCATAGGCTTGAGGATATTGCACAAGCTGCATGCACATATTATCGACGATGCGATCATCGCTGACGATATCCGGATATTCCTTAGCGATCTTGTTAAAACAAGAAAGGAACAAGCCATCGCTCATTTTCAAGATATTGGCTTTATGAACGCAGGTCACCCGTTTACGATGATTAGCCCTAGCATAGGCAAATGCCGCGCGAATGATGCGTTCGCTAGCCTTACGCGTGATGATCTTGGTCGCATGGACCGTATCGGCATCGATCTGTTCTTCCACCCCGACATAAAGATCTTCGGTATTTTCACGGAAAGTAACGATATCGACATCAGCAAAAGGCGTAACGATCGCTGGATTGCTTTTGGCTGGTCTGACGTTGGCATATAGATCATACTTTTTCCTTAACAAGACATTGATCGAGCGAAAGCCCGAACCAATGGGCGTAGTGATCGGTGATTTCAACAAGACCTTATTTTTTTCAAAGGAAGCAAACGCTTTTTCGCTGATCAATTCGCCGCAGCTTTCATATAAAGGAATGCCTACTTGAAAGATCTCATATGCCAAAGGCGCCTTGGCAGCTTGTAAGATCGTTAATACGGCATCAGTAATTTCCGGACCGATGCCATCGCCTTTAAAGACCGTGATCGTTTTCATCATCTCTATCCTCCATCTTTATATAATCATAAAGCTCTCCCACATAGCGGGTAGCCGGCCGCATGATGCGACCATCATATAATTTATTTTCGATATTATGCGCTAGCCAGCCTACCAAGCGGCTGCAAACAAATAACGGGGTATACAGCTCTTGCGGAATATCTAGCATGGTGTATGCCAAACCGCTATATAGATCGACATTAGCGCAGATATCGATGCCTTTGCGCTCTTTCATCAAGGCCCGCGCCGCTTGCTCATAGCATTGATAAAATTGAAACAGCTTTTCTTGGCCTTTTTCTTTAGCTAAACGTTCACAATAAGCACGAATGATCTTAGCTCTTGGATCAGATAATGTATAAACCGCGTGACCGATACCATAAAGAAGTCCAGCATGATCATAAAGATCACGATCTAGGATGCGGATCAACACTGCGCGCATCGCTTCTTGACTTGGATGCATGCCAATCTCTTCTTGGATACATTTCATCATTTCTACGACCCGCAAGTTTGCTCCTCCATGACGTGGCCCTTTTAACGAGCCAATAGAGGCGCTTATGGTTGAATACAGATCTGAACCGGTCGAAGAAACGACGACATTGGTAAAGGTAGAATTATTACCTCCGCCATGATCAGCATGTAGCATCAATAAGACATCCAAGGTCTGAGCTTCCGTTACGCTATATGCTGAATCTTCTCGCAGAAGATGAAGCAGATTTTCCGCAATGGATAACTGAGGCTGCGGATAATGGATCGTCAAAGACTCACGATCACAGTAATGACGTTTTACCTTATATAATGAGATGATAAGTTCAGGCATTTGCGCTAATAAGGTCAATCCTTGGCGCAGAACATTGGCTATGGATGGATCTTCCGGAGCAAGATCATAATCAAACAATGCCAGCACCATCTGCTGCAAGCGATTCATCAAATGCGGCGAATGGGTCGCTAAGATATTGCTTTCCTTAAAATTATCTGGCAATTCATAAGAAGCGGCCAAAGCTTCATGGAACCTTTGCAATTGCTGCTTATTTGGCAGCCAGCCAAATAGCAATAGAAAACAAGTTTCTTCAAAGCCCATGCTCGCTTTATTTTTTACTAATTCATCAATTTCATAACCGCGATAAATTAATTTTCCCTCGCAAGGACATTTTTTATCATCTTGATATGTATAGCCGATGACATCAGCGATACGTGTCAAGCCTACACAAACTCCGGTGCCATCTTCATTTCGCAAGCCTTTTTTGACATTATAGCGGCGATATAGCTCGTTATCGATCTGATTTTCTTTCAAAGACCGTTGAAGATATTCATCTATAGCTTCCATAAAAAAAGCACCCCTTTCATAGTTTTCATAATTGTATCATATTATTTCATAAAATATGAAAGTTTTTCCATCTTGTGATACAATACCGTTAGATCATGGAAAAAGGAGTGAGATAATGCCTAATTTAACGACAAAGATCATCAAAAATCATTTATGCGCAGGCAACGTTGTTGCTCAAGAACCAATTGCGATCAAGATCGATCAAACATTGACCCAAGATGCAACCGGAACGATGGCATATCTGCAATTAGAAGCCATGGGGATCGATCAAGTAAAGACCGAACTAAGCGTTAGCTACGTCGACCATAATACCCTGCAAAGCGGCTTTGAAAACGCCGACGATCACAAGTATCTACAAACCGTTGCAGAAAAGCATGGTATCTTATTTTCCCGGCCAGGAAACGGGATCTGTCATCAGGTTCATCTGGAACGCTTTGCCAAACCAGGAAAGACCTTGTTAGGTTCCGATTCGCATACGCCGACTGCTGGGGGCATGGGATCGTTAGCGATCGGCGCTGGTGGTTTGGATGTAGCCTGTGCCATGGCGGGACGACCATTTTATTTGCGAATGCCAAAGGTCATCGGCGTCGAATTAAAAAATAAATTACGTCAAGGCGTTAGTTCCAAAGATATCATCTTGAAAATATTGCAGCTTTTGAGCGTCAAAGGCGGCGTTGGCTGTGTGATCGAATATTTTGGCGATGGCGTCAAAACTTTAAGCGTTCCACAGCGAGCAACGATCACCAATATGGGCGCCGAATTAGGCGCAACTTCCTCCTTGTTCCCAAGCGATGAAAATACCAAGGCCTTTTTGAAGCAGCAAGGCCGAGAAGCCGATTTCATCGAACTAAAGGCTGATGAAGATGCAACCTATGACCAAGTGATCACCATCGATCTGCACTCATTAGAACCAATGATCGCGTTGCCTCATTCTCCTGACCATGTAGTAACGGTCAAAGAAGTGGAAGGCATGAAGATCGATCAGGTATGTATCGGTAGCTGTACCAATTCCAGCTATCACGATCTGGTATCAGTTGGCAACATCATAAAAGGAAAAACCGTCCATAAGGATGTATCCTTGNNNGACGATCTCGCCGGGTTCTCGTCAGATCTTTAACGAATTATCCCAAAATGGCACCTTGACCGATATGATCAATGCGGGAGCTAGGATCTTGGAATGTACTTGCGGTCCTTGCATCGGCATGGGGCAATCACCGATCTCTAACGCTGTTTCTTTGCGTACCTTTAATCGTAATTTCTATGGCCGCAGCGGTACCTTGAGCGCTAAGGTATGTTTGGTATCACCTGAGACTGCTGCTTATAGCGCCATCTGCGGCGAACTGCACTCACCATTAGGACTTTCATATGAAATACCGTCTGAACCTGCGATGATAAAAACCGATGATAACATGTTCATCTTTCCAAAAGCAACGCAAGAAGCCGCTTTGGTGGAAGTGGTCCGCGGTCCAAACATCCGCCCATTGCCAATAAATACGCCGCTAGCAGATACGATCGATAAGAAGGTCATGATCAAGGTCGAAGACAACATCACGACCGATCATATCGCTCCAGCCGGCGCAAAAGTATTGCCATACCGCTCAAACATCGAAAAGATCAGCACCTTCGTATTCATGAACAATAAAGCTGATTTCTATGATTGCTGCATTACCAATGGCGGTGGTTATATCATTGCCGGTGAAAATTATGGTCAGGGATCAAGCCGTGAACATGCGGCATTAGCGCCGATGTATCTTGGGATCAAAGCCGTCATTGCCAAAAGCTTTGCGCGCATCCACAAGGCCAACTTGATCAATTTTGGCATCCTTCCATTAACATTTATCGATCCAACAGATTATGATCAGATCGACGAAATGGATGAATTATTTATCGAACATGTGCGTGATCTGCGGCCTGGCGGCATGCTTAGCGTATATAATAAAAATAAGCAAAAAGCCTTTACGGTTAGCTATGATCTAAGCGCTCGTGATATCGAAACCTTAAAAGCTGGCGGTACCTTGAATCTGATCCGTCAAGAACAATAAGAAAATTATTCAAGCCGGATGATTGGCTCAAGCTTTATCATCCGGCTTTTTTTAACAATAAGCCTCTTAGCTGATTATTCACCTAAAATTCACATTTAGTTAACACTTTTTTCACTTTAAAGCTATATCA
>CASGCC010000100.1 GCA_949299585.1 uncultured Bacillota bacterium
CCCTCACAGTGGATTTTCACCACCTAGATGTATGCCATGCCTGGCGTACAAAATTGCGGCCCATCAAGCTGATGCTTAGCCGCTTTTTTTAACGATATAGATCGTATGGCAAATGCTTTTCTAAATAATTAGTTGCTTCATCGATCGCAAGATCTGCCCTAAACAATCTAACCATGCTTTCTCCAATCTGATTTATTGCAACCATACGTTTATTTTCCATCATTTTACCGACTTCATTGAATATTCCACTATCAATGTCTAAATCTAGATATTTTTTCCATATTTCATGACCGTCGCTTTCGATCTTACTACCAGAAATAACTATTGGCCGACACTCGGTGCGATATTCTGCTAAATGCATACATGTACATTTATCATAATCACACCCCATCAAAAGCACACAGCCTTTTAATTCATACAAACGTGCTGCTGGAGATTCCTGTGCAAGCGGAAAATGTAAGGATTGACGATTGCATAAAGCTTTGGCATATTGTCCCCAAGCCATATAAGAAACCTGTGGATGATTTGAAAAGATTATGTTGCTACGCTTGCGAAAATTATCATTTATTTTGCCCATCCCCAGCGAATCTGATCCTAAAAAATTGTATGCAGGCATATTTTCTCTAACCAATCGATATATTTCGGGGCTCACTTCCGGATTAACCCACAAACTAGGTTCAGAATTTTCAACCATTTGATATGGCATCAAGATCGTTCCTTCTAGGGTTATAACTTCCATCAAAGCATCGACAACTGCTTGTGCTCCGCCTATGACATAACCAAAACTTGATAATGATGCATGCACTTCTACGATCATTCCACGCTTTAAGCCCATCCTTGATAAAGCTTTGACAATATCTTTTTTGGTTACAACTTTTTTATTTAAGGTAGTATACATAATGATCTTATTCTCCTGTTTCGTTTAAAATTAATCTTTTCACCGCAATAAGTTTGCTGGCAAATGCCAAGGTACCCATGCGTAAGATTATTTCATCATCTTCACTAAAATTTGGTTTATTATGATATTCATATTGTTTAAAACACAAGCTTAAAACATAACATATGCTATCTTCTAATTGCTCACAAAATAAATTATAGGCATTATGCGTGCCATTTTGTTTAGCAACCACTTCGATACCTTCTTTGATCAGCTGAATATTTACGACCTGCTTTAAGATCGATATTACGATCAAATATCCTAAATGTTCACGATTATACTGTTTCTTTTTATTTGGTGCTGGCATCATCTTCCATTTTACATAATTATTGATCATACTGCTGGTGATTATTTTTTCATCCATAGAGATCAAGCGTAAGTAACGTTCAATAAAAGTTATCACCTGATCGCGATATAGATCAATATCAGGAAGTTCTTCCCAGCGCGGAAGATGATAATGCATGGCTTGTTCGCTCCAGCGTTCTATTTCTTTGGTCAAAACGATCATCTCCCTTCTTTTTATGCTATTAAATAGCAAAAGACTCATTAATTTAATAATTGAGTCTTTTTTTGTTATGCTTTAACGATCATATATGATACTTTTTCATTATTTTTCGTAAATTTGCAGTTACAGTATTGATATGTTCTAAATCCGTAATATTTTTATTACATATCCAAGCTGCTTTCGATATCCATTCATCCAAATATTCTAATTCATCTTCATTTGCAGTTGATACATCAATCTTACGGCATTCATCTATCAGTGATCTTAAGATCATGATCTTATCCATCGCTTCCCTTTCACGCTGAAGCTCGTGAATAAGCTTTCTAACTTTCCACTCTTTATTAGTTGATGTCACACTAGCAATTATTCCATTAAATTTGATCAACCCTTTATTTTTACTAAAAATGATCTGAATTTCTTTGGGACTTATACCGTCACATAACAATACTGGCTCATTCCCTATTCGCTTATATTTTCGATCTTCTAAACGCAATAAGGTTTTTACTTTGCTATTTGGATTTTTGATACATGCGACGCTAATCCCTATAGAATTGAACAATTGAGACATCAACAAATATTCGCTATATTCAAATCCATAAAACAATATTCGTAACATAAATGATATTCCTCTATTTATATTATTAATGATATTATATCGTATACTGCATGTTTTTTAAATATTTTTTAACATTTTAACCATTTATGCTAAAATATCATTGAAAATGGCGCGCCTAACAGGACTTGAACCTGCACTCTTCTGAATCGGAATCAGATGCGTTATCCAGTTACGCTATAGGCGCATAACAATATTATATAATAAGGAGAATAAAATGGAAGATATAAAATTAATAATTTGTGATATTGATAATACAATCTTACCATCAGGCCATGATGATATCTCAAAAAATCTTCAAGCAGCATTCAAAGAGCTAAAAAGTCAAAATATCAAGCTGCTAATCGCAACTGGCAGACATTTTAAATTTTTGCCCAAAAAAGTATTAAGTCATTTAGATAATGATTATATTGTCACCGTAAATGGTGCTTGCTTGAATAAAAGCAATGGCGATATCGTCAATTATTATACGATGAAACTTCAAGATCTTCAAGCCATTCAAACTTTATGTGAAAAGTACGATGTTGGCCTAGGACTAAAATTTAAAAATAATATCGTAACCTATAACAACCATCAAAAATTTGTTAATGGCTATGTTCAGGATCCTCAGCTCAAAAGCCAAATAATCGATGATTGCCAGGATCGCCAATATCATCTAAACAATGATCTGCCATTAGGGATATTTCTTATCGGCGATCTAGACCTGATTTACAGTTGGCAACCAATGCTTTCAAATTTAGTAATTGCCCAAAGCACCAAAAATGGCTGTGATGTTTTTGACAAACACATAACCAAAGCTTTTGGTATCGAACAGTATTTAAAATTATCCAACCTAACATGGGAAAATTGCATGAGCTTTGGCGATGCAGAAAACGATATGGAAATGCTAAAAAAAGCTAAAATATCTGTAACGTTTGCTGATGTAAAACCACAGGTTAAAGCTTGTGCCACATACATAAGCGCCCCCTGCATCGAAGATGGCGTATTTAAGGCCTTAAAACATTTTAAAATAATTTAGATCATCATAAACATCATCGGTAACATCAACCATGGTGTTTTTTAATATATCCAAAAAGCTCAGCTTATATGCATATAGCCCCATATTTTGAAAATTAGCATCTTTTTTACCATAAATCTCATCATTTACGATCGGAAAGCCAATCGATTGTAAATGTACCCTTATCTGATGGGTACGCCCAGTAAATAATTCACAATGGATCAAGCTATAACCATTAAGATATTTCCATAAGGTGAACTTTGTCTTTGCTGGTTTACCAGTATTACTTATACGAAATTTATTATTTGTATGGCGATCCTTGCCAATTTTTTTATCAATGGTACAATCACGAAAATGCCCTTTAACAATAGCCAAATATTCTCGTTTTATCTTTTTATTAGCTAATTGCTGATTGTAATATGGTCCAAAAAAATCTAATTTGCTAAAAAAAACCAAACCTTGCGTTTCTTTATCCAACCGATGAATATAGCGAACATGACGATGGTACCCTTTTGATATAAAGTATGTTGCAACATCATTAGCTAAAGCATCATTGCTTTTATCATCGTGAACAATTTGCCCAGCTCTTTTTTTTACGATCAAAACAAGCTCATCTTCATAAACGATCTGGCATAACTTCCCACTTGGCAAATAATCTACATCATACGCCACATCAATGTTTACGATATCACCATTGCTAACTAGTTGTTTTTTATCTTTAACAACCTTACCATTTATGCTAATACGATCATTTATCAAGTTTTTCATCATGGTCTTACCAATATCAAAACTAATTAGTAATTCTTCTAATGTTTGATCTTTATAGCTTATTATAAATAATAAATCATTTTTTAAATAAATTGTTGCCATATCATATTCCTTTTTTGTGTAAATACACGATCGACTCTAGATGTTTGCTATGACTAAACATATCAAATAAGAACATCTCTTTAAACTCATATCCTTGTTGCTTGAACCATTTGAGATCACGTATTTGTGTTTCAGGATTGCATGAAATGTAAACGATCTTTTTTACCTTAAGGTTAGCAATAGCTTCGATAAACTTATAAGTGCTGCCTTCACGTGCAGGATCCATGATAATAGCATCGATCAAAACTTGCTGTTTTGCACACATTTGCATAAAATCTGTTGCATCTGCGCAATAGAAAGAAATATTATTTATTTTGTTTAGCTTGGCGTTATCGATTGCATCATGTACAGCCTGTTTATTTTGTTCTACACCAATTACTTCTTTAGCATAAGAAGCAGCGCATATTCCAATGGTTCCTGTTCCGCAATAAGCGTCTAAAACAACTTCATCTTTTGTTAATCTTAACAAAGATATTGCTTTGGCATATAAATTTTCAGCCTGTAAAACATTGATTTGAAAGAAAGAACGAGGACTAATTTTAAAAGTTTTTCCTAGTATTTGGTCTTCGATAAATCCTTTACCATACAGTACTTTCTGCTCATCTTGCAATACGATGCTAGTTGCTCGTTTATTAACATTTTGAACGATCGTCGTTATCTGCGGATGTTCATGTCTTAGATCTTTGATAAAGTTATTTCTTGAAGGAAAAATTGATGAGCTGACAACCAAAACAACCATATACTGTTTGGTATAATAACCCTTTCTTATCATTACATGTCGAAATAAGCCAATACGTTTATCTTCGTCATAAATACTAAGTTTATATTTCATGATCAGCTTACATAAGGTATTAACGATCTTGTCACTAGTTTCGTCATGAAGCAAACATTTCTCATAACTAACGATACGGTGAGTTTCCTCCTCATATAGGCCTGCAATAACTTTTTTACCTTGTTGCCTAAAACCAAGTATGATCTTATTACGATAATGATACATCTCAGGACTAGGTACCACATCATGTAATTTTAATGAAGTGATTTTTGTCAATTCCTCTTTTTTATAAGCTAACTGCTCTTCATACTTCATATGCAATAAAGCACAGCCCCCACACTCATCATAAATTGGACATTTTTCCTTGCTGCGATGTTTGCTTGGATCAATTATCTTAATAATTTTAGCTTCAATAAATCGTGAAGAGATCTTAGTGATCTTTATCTGTAATCTTTCTTTTGGCAAAGCGTTTAAAATATGTAATTGCTTACAATCATATTGACATTTTCCTTTGCTATCGGTGGTTATTTCCAAGATATCATTAATTTTTAACATTTACAGCCCTCAAAAATGGTTCTAATATTTCATTGCTAGGAATGCTCAAACCAAATTCTCCCATCACGATCTGTGGTTTATTTTTTCCATGAAAATCACTGCCTGCACTTATCAATAAGTTATTTTTTCGACAATAATCTAGATAATACATATTGTGTTGATGATCATGATAGTTGCTAAAACACTCAATTCCATCAATCTTAGCATTTACTGCTGCTGTCAAAAGTTCTTCATTATGATAGAAGGTGTTAAAAGGATGAGCTAAGATCGCAATCCCTCCTAGATCATGGATCCAAGTTACTGTTTTTTCAAAATCTGGATACTCTACCTTCACAAATAGATCGCTACCATATGCACATTTATCCCAAAAAAAGTTAACTGCTGGCATATCGCTCCTATTACCTCCTTTGCGATAAGGCTGAAGATCCGCAATATCTTTAGCCTTTGGATCATTTAATAACGCATCAACGATATTAAAAAATGGATTATGCCCTTGTGCTTCCTCGATACATTT
>CASGCC010000101.1 GCA_949299585.1 uncultured Bacillota bacterium
ATAAAAAGTAAAAAATGCTTATTTGCTTATTTAAATATGTAATTATGAATTATAAGCAAATGAGCTTTTTTGTGTTTTCTTGCAAGATTAATTTGTTTTAATGATGCAAAGAAACCAAAAATTGACTATAATAGTAAACGTGTATTTACGGATATCGTAAAACAATTAGTTAGGGGTTATTATGATTTTAGACAAGATTGATAAAGATTTGTTACAAATGAGCAAAGATGCCGATCATGAGCTTAAGGATATCTATCAAAATATCGATGATATTTGTTTGTATAACTCAAATCGCATCTTATCAGCGTTTATCGAAAATAGCGTATCATATTCTGATTTTGCCGATATCAATGGTTATGGTAACTATGATGAAGGACGCGATAAGATCGAAAAGATCTTTGCGACGGTTTTAGGCTGTGAGGATGCTTTGGTACGTCCACAGATCATGAGCGGTACCAATGCGATCTATTTAGCACTTTCTGCATTATTGAAACATGGCGATACGATGATCTCGATAACCGGTAGTCCATATGATTCTTTACAAGAAATGATCGGATTGTATGGGGATTCTAGTCAATCATTGAAAGCTAGTGGTGTTAGCTATGAACAGATCGAGCTAGTAAATGATGATTTTGATGATGAAACGATTGTTGAACGTGTAAAACAAGGTAATGTTCGCTTGGTAGAGATCCAAAGATCTAGAGGATATTCTCATCGTTTATCTTTGACCATTGCCAAGATCGAGCGTATCATCAAGAAAATTCGTGAAGTTAATACGGATGTTATCATCATGGTAGATAACTGTTATGGTGAATTAGTCGAAAGACAAGAGCCTGGTCATGTCGGGGCTGATGTTGTCGTTGGTTCATTGATGAAAAACCTTGGCGGTGGTGTTGCAACAACCGGTGGTTATGTTGCTGGCCGTGCTGATTTGGTTAACATGGTAGCAGAAAGATTGACCGCACCAGGTATTGGCAAAAGTTTAGGTGCTAACTTTAACCAAAATAGCTTGTTCTTCAAAGGAATATTCGTAGCGCCTAATGCCGTAAAGAATGCTTTAAAAACAGCAGTATTTGCCGCATATATGCTAGATAAGCTAGGATATAAGAATGTATCACCAGCTTATGATGAAGAAAGAACGGACATCATTCAAACATTAGAACTAGGCACTAAAGAGAATCTAGTTAATTTTACTCAAGGTATTCAATCAGCTAGTCCGATCGATTCTTATGTGCGCGTATTGCCTGCACCAATGCCAGGATATCCTTTTGATGAGGTCATGGCAGCGGGCTCATTTACGCAAGGCAGTACGATCGAATTAAGTGCCGATGCACCGGTAGTTGAACCATATACTTGCTACATGCAAGGTGGCTTAACATTTGAATATGGAAAATTATCCATTCTTTTAGCATTAACAAACATGAAACAACAATAAGGGATTTATAAGGGAGGATATATTAGATATGAAAACTTTTTTTCAAAAAAACATTGAACCAAATAAAAAGGTAAGAACCATTGAAATCATCATATTAGCATTGTTGGTCATTGGTTCGATCTTTGCTTATGGCATCGGCTTTAGCAAGGTTAATTCAAATGTCGGTGAATTGACATTTGAACAAAGCATCCAGATGGAACGTGATACCAGCATCGAAGACTATGATGGTGAAGAAAATGCCATGGTAGATGTTGTTTATCGCAATGGTGATAAAGAACTAATAATTACTTATGCTTATGAAGATTATGAAAATTTAGATCAAGATAGCATTACAGCTTATGAATTTTCAAGCGCTGATGGTACCAAATTGTATTTTGATCATCAAGATGTTACGCCTGAGCAAGCGCAATATGCTTATGCACAAATAATGGCTAATCAGACTATGGCGATCTTTAATTTCGCTAATGCTTCAGTGATCCTTATCTTATCTTTCTTGATTATGATGCTTTTTGCTAAACAATTTACGACATATGAAAAATCATGGTTCTTATCGATCATGATCTTGGCAACCATCTTTTCGGTATTATTCCCAGAAGAGAGCGCTAATGGCGTTAATGGCATCATCATCATGCTTTTGTATCTATTGGATACCTTCTTAAATATCCTATGTGAATTGTTGATTTCTAAACAATCTAGATATAATTTCCTTGTTTCAGTATTCGTAGAAATCGTAGAGATCGTTATATCGATCGTATTGATGTATCGTTTTGCTACCTTGGCTACAACTTTATTCTTCTGGTTGCCAATCGATATCATCAGCTACATCAACTGGTCAAAACATAAAGATCAGGAAGAAACTGAATTAACCAAAGTAAGAAGATTAAAAGGTTGGCAGGAAGTATTGGTCATCACTGGTATCATCGTTTGGACCTTTGTTGTGGGATATCTTATCAGTGGTTTAAATATTACTACCGATTTTTATAATAACCAAGCTCTAGAAACAGCAGTTATCTATATCGATGCTTGCGCTTCAGCAGTAGGTATTGCCAATGGTATCTTCATTTTCTTTAGATTTAGAGAACAATGGATCGCTTGGTATATCTGCTCAGCTTTAGAAGCTATCATCAATATCTTGTCTGGTCAATATGTCCTATTGATCTTAAAGCTAGGATATTTTACCAATACGACATATGGCTACATCAAATGGAGCAAATATATCAAATCCCACAAAGAAGAACAAGCATCAATATTCTAAATAATGCTTAAAAACTTGAGAATATTGCATTAAACTGATACAATTTTAGTATAAAAATAGAAATGAGAGTGATAAAAATATGGCAATTTCAGCAGGTGATTTTAAAACAGGACTAACAGTAATCGTAGAAGACGATCCATGGGTAGTTCTTGATTTCCAACATGTAAAACCAGGGAAAGGTGCAGCTATCTTAAAAACTAAGATGAGAAATCTAAAAACAGGTAGCGTTCAAGAAAAGAACTTTAATGCTTCAACAAAATTTGAACAAGCAAACATTTCCAAGAAAAACGCTCAGTTCTCTTATAAAGATGGAGATACATACAATTTCATGGATATGGAAACATATGAAACTTATGAACTAAATGAAGAACATATCGGCTTCAATAAGTATTTTATCGTTGAAGGTGCTGAAGTTTCTTTGATGTTCTTTGAAGGCGAATTGCTTTCAGTATCTGTTCCAGAAAAAGTTGAATTAGTAGTTACTGAAACAGATGCTGCAATCAAAGGCGCACCATCTAACCAAACAAAAGATGCTGTTACAGAAACAGGTTTGACATTGCGTGTTCCACAATTTATTGAACCTGGAGAGAAGATCGTTGTTTTCTCAACTGATGGTAAATATGCAGGAAGAGCTTAATCGCTCTTCTTTTTCAAATTATGAATAAGGTTGTATTGATTACCGGCGCCTCTCGAGGAATAGGAAGAGCGATAGCCGTGGAACTAGCAAAGAATAATTATGATATCGTGATCAATTATCATACATCACAACAAGCTGCTCATGAATTGCAAGAACTGATCATCAATGAATATGGGGTTAGATGCATGAGCATATGTGCTGATGTGGCTGATGAAATACAAGTTGATAAGATGATATCAGAAATTGAAGATCAAATGGGCAGCGTTGATATCTTGATAAATAATGCAGCCGTTGATCTATCAAATCTATTTCACTTAAAAACAGCAGATGAATTTAGAAGGACCATGGATGTTAATGTCGTTGGCGCATTTAATTGCAGCAAGCGAGTATATCCTAAGATGTTAGAAAAGGAATATGGTCGCATAATTAATATATCTTCTACCAATGGTATCAATACCTATTATCCGATGTGTATTGATTATGATGCTTCCAAGGCTGCTTTGATATCATTAACGCATAATCTGGCTTTAGAATTTGCTCCATACATCAATGTTAATGGTATCGCACCAGGTTTTATCGGAACTGAAAATGAATTAGCTGGTTATGATGAAGAATTTCTAAAAGAAGAAACCGAAAAGATCATGGTCAAACGTTATGGAAAACCCGAAGAAGTAGCTTATTTGGTAAAGTTCTTGATCAGTGAGGAAGCTAATTTCATAAATAATACGATCATCAGGATAGATGGTGGACAACAAGGAAGCTATTGATATAAATGAAGTTAACTATATGGGGATAAATGATATGAAAAAAGATAAAATTAATAAATGGGAAAAATTTTTTGATGATATCAGTGAAACAACAAAAAATAAAATGTCATTAGCATCGGAGGAGATAAAAAAAGCAAGTGTTATAGTTGGAGATAAAGCTGATGTTTTAATGGATGAAACTATTAAAACAGTTAAGGATACTAGTGATAAAGCAAGTAAAATTGCTGTTAAGATGGCAAAATCTGCTAAAAATAATTATGATGAACTGAAGTATGATTTAGAAAAAGCGACATTTAGACCAGTATTTCAAGAAGATTGTAGATCTAGTGAGTTTAAATTTCCAGATGTTATAAATATTGTTGAAGAAGATAAACACGCTAATTCCATTGCGTGCGAAGGAGCAATAGGATATTTACCAAAAGTATCAAAGAGCTATGTTTTTGAGTTATTAAAAGATAATATAAACTGTTTAAATTTAAAATTTATTCCTAATTCAAAGGGTCATGTTTATATTGTAAATCCATATGATTGTTATTCATATATAAATTTAAATGATTATTTTGAGTTTTTAAAGAAGCAAAGAATTGCTGAATTGTTTGAAATTGCTTATAAGTTAGGTGCCAAGCATGCTGTTATTAATCTGAGGGAACAAAATAAGAAATATGTTTCAAACGAAAAGAATATTGAAGGAAGATATAATAAAAAAATAATGCGTGCAAAAGCGGAAGCATTTTATTCTTTAGAAGATTCAAATATAATTGATATGAAATATGAAAGAATATTTGAAGGAAGTGATAAGCCTGAAAGACCGAGTCTTAAATTCTATGCTGGAGATCCTGATGTATCTTCACTTGTTGAATCAGTTCTTGATACGAAACATAAGATGTATTCTGCAAGCTGTATGATCAAATATGAGACTTCTTCAGATATTGATATATCTTTTGCAGCTGAATTAGATTTAATATTAGATAAATTAAATTTAGGAGCAAATGCATCTATTAAAGGTACAGTAGAAAAATATAAAAGATGTTTTTTTGAATATATTATAGAATTTTAAAAAGGAGGCTTAATATGATTCAAGATGCTTTTAAATTATTTGATAAGAAATGGGCACTAGTTACAGCAGGAACGAAAGAAGATTTTAATGCGATGACCGTCTCTTGGGGAGGTTTAGGAACATTATGGTCTAAGCCATGTGCAACGGTATATGTCAAACCATGTCGTTATACTTATAATTATATGAATGATAGTGAATACTTTACGGTTAGTTTTTATAGTGAAGATTATCGTGATGATCTGAAAATACTTGGTACAAAATCTAAGCGTGATGGTGATAAATTGTCTCTAACTAAATTAACACCAGAGTTTTTGGTGCATGGTATTACTTTTAAAGAAGCTGAGTGTACATTGGTATGTAAAAAAATATATTATCAAGATCTTGATATCAAGCAAATTCCTGCGGAAGTAATAGAACGCTATTATACTAGCGAAGAACCACATCGAATGTTTATAGGTGAGGTTGTTGAAATTATAAGAAGATAATGGTAAATATGAGAGTGTAAAATGAACTGTGTAAGTTAAGAGTGCGCACAACTTAACTTGTCACAGTTTTTTCTTTTAGAAGATATGATAAAATTGGGAGGTAAAAAG
>CASGCC010000102.1 GCA_949299585.1 uncultured Bacillota bacterium
AATTTAAATTCACATTTTCAAAGATCAATTATACAACTAACTAAAAAGTTTAAGTATTTACATTTTCAAACTTTTTCATAAAAAATACTTGTATTTTATATAGTTAGCTCCTAAATAAAAAAGTTCCTAATAACAATTAGGAACGAAATTTCCGCGGTACCATCCTATTTCATATCACACAAGATATGCTACTTAATTACCTGATAACGTTAGGTTACGTCGCTGATTAGGCGCTCTATGAAGTAGCTTCCCAAAACTTTTGACAAAGATTTGCATCGACCATCTTCTTTCTGAAAGTCAAGGTTGTTTAGGTACTTATCTTCAATTTGATTTACTTAGATATGATAACATAAAATTTAAATTTATCAAGATAACTTTTTCTTTTTTAGACTTGTTACCAATTCTTATATTTTTAACCTCAAGCTCAAGGTCGTTTGTCTTAAATGTTTTTCTTTGACAGCTATAGCGTCAAAAAAGACATTTCTGTCACCAAGCAAGATCAAGCTTTTTTTAGCTCTGGTCACAGCGGTATAGATCAATCTTCTTTGCATCATTATGCTTTGTTCTTTAAACAACGGAATTATTACTATTGGATATTCGCTGCCTTGTGATTTATGTATCGTAATGCAGTAAGCTAAAGTAATATTATCAAAAAATTCTCTTGTATAGTCGACATATATATCATCAAAACGTGCAATGATATGCGGTTTATCATCATATTCATCAGGTAAAACTATTTCTTCGATAATTCCGATATCTCCGTTATAGACATCATCATCTGGCTGATTTTTTAACTGTAAGATCTTATCATTTTCGCGAAATGTTATGCCGTTATGCTTTATTTCTTTTTTATGGGGATCAAAAGGATTAAATTGTTTTTGTAAAGCAGCGTTAAGATTATCAACTCCGCTAATCCCCCGATACATAGCTGATAATACTTGGACATCATTGACATCATAACCTTTTTCAAAAGCATTATGTACGATTTGTAAAACAAGCTCTTTTAGTTGATATCTATCGCAATCAAAAAAACGTAAATCATGTTGATACTTCTCAAAGTCAACGCATTCTTTGGTAACATCAAAAGCAAGGTTAACGATATCGCTACCTTCTTTTTGACGATATATATGTTCTAAACAAACAACCGGACATAAATCTGATATTATCAGATCATGTAGCAAACTACCCGGGCTGACCGAAGGCAATTGATCAACATCACCAATGATACAAATTTTTTTAACATTGATACTAGCTAAGCATAAATTAGCAAACAGATAGTTATCGACCATAGAAAATTCATCAATTATCAATACATCTACATCCAAAGGATTTTCTGCATTTTTACCAAAGGTATTGGTTTCTAAGTTCCATTGAAGCAAAGAATGAATGGTTGATGATCGTACATCACATAATTGACTAATTCTTTTGCTAGCTCTACCGGTTGGCGCAATGCATACAATCTGATTTGAAGGATAAAGTTTTTTAAATAAATGAGTCAAAGCTTTAACTACAGTGGTCTTGCCAGTTCCTGGACCACCGGTCAGGATCATCATATCATGAGTGAAAAATGTTTCAATAGCTTTAAGTTGCAGTTCATTGTAAGTAATTTCTGTTTGCAATTTATTTAACTCATCAATATACATTTTTTCATCATAAGGATCTAAGCCATCGCATGGAAACTGATTAAGATAAGCAGCAATCTGCAGTTCTGATTGATACTGGCTAGGATGATAAATTCGACTCTCCTCTTTGATAAGATGTACATTGATTATTGCCTGCTGTAATATTTCTTGAAAATCATCATCTTTTATATGATCGTGATATATGATAGCTAATAGATCTTCTTCAATGAAGGTGTCTCCTCTTTGCATCCCATAGTTCATTACTTCATTGACCAAATATGCTTCTTTTCTTAATGGATCCTGCGGATCAAAACCTAAATGCATTGCCAGCTTATCAGCTGTTTTAAAACCAAAGCCATCTAGCTCATATATAACTCGATATGGATTTTCGCTAACCTTAGAAATGGCTTCTTTTCCATAAGCCATGTTCAAACGCATTATATTCCAGGATCCGATACCATAAGTAGAGAAAAATTGTATCGTTTTTTCCAAAACATCATCCATGCTGGCTAATCCTTCATAGATTGCTTGCTTTTTCTTTTCATTCATACCAGGAACTTCATCTAAGATCTTGATATCAGAACGAATTTTTTGCAAAGCATCACATCCTAATATCTCAACGATTTGCTGAGCGCTCTTTTTCCCGATACCAACAAATTGAGGCCCAGCTAACAAGCGAACGATGGCGTCTTCATCTGTAGGCAGACATTTTTCATAGCTATTAACATTAAATTGTAAGCCATAACGTGGATGTTCGATATAATCTCCAAAAAGATGATAACGAAAATCTTTTTTCAGTCCAAATAACATACCAGTACAAATGATGTTTTTTTCGTTTAATTTTTCCAATTTGAAGCTTATGACGGCATATCCATTGTTTTCATTGGCATATATGACATGTGCTAATTTTCCATATAAATCTTCCATATTTCATACCAAAAATAATATTACACCAACTAAATTATTCATCATATGTAATAATATCGCTGAGGCAAAGTTATCCTTTCGATAATAATAACGACAAATGATCAGCCCCAGCAAACTATATGTGATGATATTAACTAGATCCTGATAATTTCCTAAGATCAATGAAGAAAAAACATGGATACCGCCAAAAGCTATACTGCTAACTAAGGCTGGAAGCCAAAAATTATTTTTGAAAAAAGTTCTAAAGATAGCCAAGCGAAAGATACATTCCTCCACGATCGGAGCAAAAATAACTGAGCTAAACGCTGTATACCAAAAATAAGATGTAAGCATCTGGTCGACCAAAATCTGATTTTGACTATTTTCGACCTTAAATGCAATATATATTAATAATGAACAGCATATATTAACACCTAATAACAACAAAGTTTGTCCAAATAATTCAATGGTATTATGCCACAAATGTTGCTTAAAACGTTTAAAACCTTCATTAATTGCCTTTTTAGCACAATAATAAATAATAACAAGATATAGCAAATCAACAACCATATAAACGATCATTTCATTATAATTATTGTAAATAGCAATGATCATAGCAAGCAACGGAAGGATAAAATTATAGCCAACAAAATAGCTAAGCAATAAAAGAATACTTTTTTTTACTGAAATTTGCGGACTATTCATGAGCGTTACCTTGCAATTTATCCTTTAATCTATCTTCTACTGTTATTCCATTATAATAAACTTGATCGATAACTCCACCACCTAGGCAAATATCATCTCGATAGAAAACCGCTTCTTGACCACTAGTAACTGCTTTTACTCCTTGGTTATATGTCAAACGAACATGTGTAGCATCTATTTTTTCTAAAATGAGCGGATTATCCATTTGACGATAGCGAAACTTAGCACAACATTCGATCTTATCTTCAACATCACATAACCAGTTTACATCGGAAACAATGCAACTATTGCTTAAAAGCCATACGTTATCATCTCCACTTGCAACATATAATTCATTTTTGATAACATCTTTGCCTACGACAAACCATGGTCCTCCTGCACCACCGATATCCAATCCTTTGCGTTGACCGATAGTATAGAATAATACGCCTTCATGTTTCTTTAAAACTCGCTTGCTATCAATATCAATGATATTACCAGGTTTACTTGGTAAATAATTCTGTAAGAAAGCTCTAAAATTTCTTTCACCGATAAAGCATATGCCAGTACTGTCTTTTTTTGTAGCAATACTTAATTGTAATTTTTGAGCATATTCACGAACTAGAGGTTTATCAATTTCTCCTAACGGAAATAAGGTATAGTCTAAAGCATCACGCGAGATCTGACATAAAAAATATGTTTGATCTTTATTTAGATCATGAGCTTTTTTCATTACTGATCGACCGTTGATAATTTCTTTTTTGGCATAATGACCAGTTGCGATCGCATCAAATCCCCTAGCTTTTGCAAATTCTAAAAAACTATCAAATTTTATATATTTATTACATAAGATATCCGGGTTAGGCGTTCTGCCCTTTTTATATTCATTTAAAAAACATGCAAAAACATGATCCCAATATTCCTTAACAAAATCAACGCGTAATAATTGAAGCCCTAAGCTGTCTGCTACGTTCTTAGCATCCATATAATCTTTTTCTTGGGGGCATACATCATCTTCGATCGTAGGATTGCCTAAAAAATCATTATTTGCCATTGAATCCCAATTACGCATAAAACAGCAAGTGACATCGTGCCCTTGTTCTTTTAAAAGATATGCTGCTACCGCAGAATCCACTCCACCAGATAATCCAACCAATACTTTCATAATAAACCTTCTTTCTTTCCTAGCAATTATAAAAAACTAAACTTACGTTTAGTTTCTTAATTTTTGGCATCCGTCCCAATTGGGACACTGTTCATTACAGGCACTTTTAGCAATTTTTCTTAACTCAGTAGGAATAAATGCATCGATCTCTTCTTCATCAAATCCAACTTGAAATACTTTTTCATTTAGAATGATCGGTCTTTTAAGAACGCTAGGATTATGTCTGATAAAATCTACCAATTGCGTTGTAGACATTGAATCAAGATCAATTTTGTTTTCTTGAATAATCTTTGACCTTTTAGAGATGATATCGTCGGTACCGTTTTCACTGCGGTTTAAAAGATGACGAATCTCAATTTCATTTAATAAAGTTGTAAAGATATTCTTTTCAATATATTTTAAATTGTGTTCTTTTAACCATTTTTTTACCTTACGGCAGCTTGCACATCCAGGAGATGTATATATAACAATCATAATGATCCTCCATCATTACTGTAATTATAGCATTATTAACTTAATCTTGCATTATCAAATAAATTATGTTTAAATGTTAATAAGAGTTATGATCAAAAAATTAGTAGATATCAATAAATAGCAAATAGAAAGCTGATGGATGATGAAAATCAGCATTTATTATATTCGAAATTGGGTTTTTGTAACACTCAAGATAGCAATAGTTATCTTCGGTATGCTTGGCCGTTATCAATAAGTGATCCTATTTGCAGGATAAGATGGGTGGTACCGCGACAAATGTCGTCCCATATTCAGGTACTTTTTTTATTTTAAGGAGGAAATATTATGAAAAGAATGCTAAGCGGAATAAAACCTACCGGTCAGTTGACCTTAGGTAATTATATCGGTGCTTTACGCAATTTTGTCAAATATCAAGATGATTATGAAATGTTCGTGTTCATTGCCAATCTTCATTGCATCACCGTTTATAATGAACCTGAAGAATTAAGAAAAAATCTAAAAGATTGTGTAGCATTATATCTTGCCTGCGGCTTGGATCCAAAACGTGCTTGTATCTTCTTACAAAGTGATGTGATGGAACATGCCCAATTGGGTTTTATCATGTGTTGTAATACTTATCTTGGGGAACTAAATCGTATGACCCAATTTAAAGATAAGCAAGCAAAAGGCGAACAAGGATTGACTGGAGGTATATATACCTATCCGGCATTGATGAGTGCCGATATCCTAATGTATGACGCCGATTATGTACCTGTTGGTGAAGATCAAAAGCAACATGTAGAATTATGTCGTGATACTGCCATTAGATTTAATAATCGCTATGGCAAATCATTTAATATACCTGAGCCAGTAGTGGCAAAAGTTGGCGCTAAGATCATGTCTTTAAGTGAT
>CASGCC010000103.1 GCA_949299585.1 uncultured Bacillota bacterium
ATCTTATAATTCTCAACACACTTTAATTTAAATTCCCATGAATATTTCATATAAAAATACCCCTCCTCCTAGTTGTCTAGGATTTGGGGTACATGTCATGATGAAGTGATTTTTTTATAATATATAAATCTGTCTTATTTAATAACTGATTTTAAAGTTTTTGAAGCTTTGAAAGCAGGAACTTTGCTTGCAGCAATTTCCATTGTTTCACCTGTAAATGGATTACGTCCAGTTCTAGCAGCTCTTTCATTAACAACAAATTTACCAAAACCAGCAATATCAACAGTGTTGCCTTTGCTTAATTCTTCAGTAATTGCTCCGAATACAGCATCTACAAGTTCTGTAGTATCTTTTTTTGTTGCACCTGTTTTAGCAGCAATTGCATCAACTAATGCTTTTTTGTTTATGTTTTCCATGTTTATTTCTCCTTTTCTTGTAATATTTTATACAAACATCATTTAAAAATCAACTGAATAATATGTGAATTAGTCATTTTGCTTTGAAAGTATATCTTGAAGATCTGCCAAAACATTATCTAGGTCGTTAGCTGTTAAATTTTTGATGCCTGAGGCATTTGGATGGCCACCGCCATTATATTTGCTTGCAATTTGATTTATCGCTACATATTTTGATCTTAAAGATCCATCATATACGATCGTGCCATTTGCATCTTTGCGTTGTGTAAAAATGGCCCAAATGGCAAATTCTTTGATATTGCCCATTTCATTGACAAATTCACGTGCTTTTTTTCCTTCTAGATCATATTCTTTTAATTCATCTATGCTAAATACACAGTAAGCAATATGATCATGATAAAGCTTTATCTTATTTCGGACTATTGTTTGTAATTTAAAGGTTTTTAGATCAACATCAAATAATTCTAGATTAATCTTACGGATATCAATATCTTTTGATGCTAAATATGCGCCAATTTCTAACGTTTTTGCGGTCGTAGAAGATGTTTTATAACATAGACTATCAGTTAATAGTCCACGATATAAATACGTGCTACAAGCGGTTAAAACACTATCAGAACTAATTTCTTTAAAAATAGTAGCTAGTAATTGAGTGCAAGATGCACAACTAGTATCAACCAAATTATGATTTCCATATGGTTCAACGTTAGGATGATGATCTATTTTTAAGATTTTTTTGGCTAATTTAATCCTTTGATCATCGATCCTATCCAAATTGCCACAATCTACCGCAATTGCAAGACTATTGCTGATGATTTCATCAGTAACATCGTCGCTTTGAGGAAAATAAGGAACATCGCTTTGCTCTATTCCTAAGGCATATATATTTTTGTTAGGATAATTATCCATGATCCATTGTTTCAAGCCAAATTGTGCGCCGAAAGCGTCAGTATCAGGATGAGTATGTCTGAAAATGGTTATATGCTCATATTCATCTAGATAATTTTGAAAGATCTTAACGAATTCGTGCATATTATAAGCCTAAGATTCTTACGGTATCACGGGCAATCACAACCTCTTCATTAGTTGGAATTACCCAAACAGCAACTTTTGAATCTTCTTTGCTGATACAATTTTCTTTACCACGAACCTTATTTGCTTCATAGTCGATATCTAAGCTTAATCCCTTGGTCAAGCTTTCTAAGATCATGGCACGCAGATTAGCATCGTTTTCACCTACACCAGCAGTAAAGACGATCGCATCGACACCACCCATTTGCATTACATAACCACCAATTACGTTAATGACACGGTTTACATATAATTCTTGGGTCAAGATCGCTCTTTCATTTCCTGCTTTAACTGCATCTTCAATATCACGAGCATCGCTAGAAATTCCACTTACCCCTAACATACCTGATTTCTTATTTAGATAAACATCCATATCGTCAGGTGTACAACCTAATTTTTTCATCATATAGAATACTACAGTTGGATCGATATCGCCGCTTCTGGTACCCATCATGATTCCTCCTAGAGGTGTAAGTCCCATAGATGTATTAACACATTTACCACCTTTCACCGCTGTGATCGAAGCACCATTTCCTAAATGGCAGGTAATGATGTTCATATCTTTGATATCTTTATTCATCAAAGCTGCACAGCGTTGAGATACATATTGATGAGAAGTACCATGTGCTCCATATCTTCTTATCTTATAATCGGTATACCATTCATATGGCACAGGGAATAGATAAGATTCAGCGGTCATCGTCTGATGGAAAGCCGTATCAAATACAAATACATGACCAATATTAGGTAATGCTTCTTTAAAAGCATTATAGCAGATCAAATGTGCTGGATTATGCAATGGAGCCAATTCACATAGTTCATCTACTTTTTTAACTACATCTTCATCAACTTTAACAGATTGATCAAAATATGCTCCACCTTGGACGATACGATGACCAGCAGCATCAATTTCATCTAAGCTATTCACGATCTTATGTTCGATCAAAGCTTCTAGCAATAAATTAACGGCAACTTTATGATCCTTGATTGGTAAATTTTTTACGAACTTTTCACCATCTACCTTGATCGTAAAAATACCTTCATCCAACCCGATTCGTTCAGCCTGACCGCTAGTTAAAACGGTTTCGCTAGGCATATCAAATAATTGGAACTTCAAACTAGAAGATCCAGCATTCACTGAAATAACTTTACTCATTTACTTTTCTTTCCTCCTTAATTATTCAGTATCCATTAGCTTATCGACAATATCATTGATATCAGCTATATTATACGCTTTTATCTGCTGATATAAAACAAATCTTTCGTGACTTTTAGCACAAAGAGCTAAATTTGTTTCATAGACATCAAGTAGTTTTTCACATCTTTTTAAAGTGTCATGCACAGCTGAGCGGCTAATGTTCATCAATTCACTGATTTCCATCAATGAAAGATCTTCTCGGTAATATAGCTGACATATTTTTTGCTGTTTATCGGTCAATAAACTTTCATATTGATCCAAAAGATCATTCGCTGTAAATTTATCCATTTTTTATTCCTTCAGATATACTATACAGATATGCATCAAGATCAAATGGCCTTAGATCATCTTCTTTTTCTCCTAACCCAATAAAGACCACAGGAATCTTTAATTTGTGTTTGATAGCAATGATGATACCACCTTTAGCAGTTCCATCCATCTTCGTAAGTACGATACCAGTTAGATCACAGGCTTCATCAAAGATCAAGGCTTGCGATAAACCGTTTTGCCCAGTGGTTGCATCAAGTACTAGCCAAGAATTATGTGGTGCTTGTGGTATTTCCCTTCCTACTACCTTATACATTTTTTCTAATTCATGCATTAAATTAAATTTATTTTGTAAACGACCAGCCGTATCACAAAGCAAGATATCAATATCATTTTCTTTGGCGTAACGGCAGCCATCAACCAAAGCTGCACTTGGATCACCATTTTCGCGCCCTTTGATGCATGGAACATTCAATCTTTCGGCCCACTTGGCCAATTGCTTGATTGCTCCTGCGCGGAAGGTATCAGCAGCTACAACTGCAACCTTTTTTCCCTCTTGCTGATACTTTTTTATAAGCTTGGCACAAGTCGTAGTTTTTCCGCTACCATTTACTCCCACTAATAAAATAACGGTCGGTCCTTCGTTATTATATTTAATTGGGATATCTTCAGTTTCATTGTAGATCTCGCTCATGATCTCTAGCAAAAAATTTATCGCCCATTCAAAACGGATAACCGGATAATTTTTAGCTTTAGCTTTTAATCGTTCACAAATAAGGTCAGCAGTCTCGATACCTACATCGCTTTCTAATAGCACGATGGTAAGTTCTTCTAAGAATTCATCATTGATACCATTATATTTATAAGCAATATCGTTAAGTTTTTCTCCAAGATTATCATGGGTTTTTTTAAAGCCAGATAAATATATGGCTTTATCATCTTTTTTAGCAAATTTAGCTTTTATCTTATCTATAAAATCCATTATTTGCCCTCCTTCGTATCATCTGCCATTTCGATAGCATCATATAATTCAACCTTTAACATTTGTGATACCCCTTGTTTTTGCATGGTTACTCCATATAGTACCTCACACTCCTGCATTGTTCCAGGACGATGTGTTACGACAATAAACTGAGTTTGATCAATAAATGTTTTAAGATATTTTGCAAATCTTTCAACATTAGATTGGTCCAAAGCTGCTTCAACTTCATCAAAGATGATTAGCGGAACAGGTTTTACTTTCAAGATCGAGAAAATTACACATATCGCGATCAAAGCTTTCTCCCCACCTGAAAATAAACGAATATTTTGTACTGCTTTACCAGGTGGCTGAACATCGATATCAATACCTGTATTTAAGATATCGCTAGCATCTTCCAAGATTAGCTTTGCTTTTCCTCCGCCAAATAAAGATCTAAAGGTTTCATTTAGCTCATTATTGATAGCATTGAACATTGCTTTAAATTGCTTGGTCATGACAACATCCATCTCGTCGATGGCTTTTAAGATCTTATTCTTGCTATCAATTAGTTCATCGATCTGTTTGCTTAAAAATTCATATCGATTGTTTACTTCCTCATATTCTTCTGGAGCATTCATATTGATATTGCCTAACGCTTCAATTTCTCTTCTTAGTTGTAGTACTTCTTCTTTAGCATTATCAATATGTTTGGTAACCTTGGTTTGTGCAAATTCATAGGTCATTTGATATTCGCTGGCTAAACGATTTAAATTTGTTTCAAGCTTAGTTTCACTTTTAGCTTGTGATATCTTGATATTATTTATTCGATTATTGGCATCATTAAGATCTTTTCTGATCTGTCGCAATTGTTGTTCTTTTCGCTCATTGTCTTGAAATAAGCTCATGCGGTTTTCACGTTTTAATTTTATCGATGTCGTTAATTCATCTCTTAATGAATATGCTTTATTTAGGCTAGTAATGATTTCATCATCAAAACTTATTTCAGCGTCATTTGCTTGAGGATTTAAGGTCTGCATATCATTTTGCAGTTTTTCAAATTCATTTTTCACACTTGTAATACTAGATTCAGCATTGCAATAAATTCTTTCGGCCTGTTCTGTAGCTCTATTAATATAAAATCTATAGAAATCTTGGGTTGAATCTACCAAAATGGTGAAAATTTCTTCGATTTTTTGATTTTTAATTTTATATTTTTCAGAACGAGATTCCAAATATTTTTCTATTGTAACATATTTTTCAATCAGATATTTATCTGCTGCACTCATGATAAAATTCCAATCACGTTTAGTGTGCATCCCAATTTTATCGAAAAGATTTTTGCTTTTCATCCTTTCAGTAAGGAAATCTTTAAGAAACAAAATAAACGAGATTGATTCCTTTTCTACATTATCTTTAAACTTCCCATCAAGTCTATTGAAGAATACAATATCATCATTATCAAAGACAATAGAATGCGATCTTACTTTTCTAAGTTCTTCGAGAATAGCTACTTGAATATCTTTAATCTTTTTAGATGTATTATATTTTTCAGCCAATTCCTTTTTAAAAGAATTTTCATAACTACGATCATCGAGTTCGTTATAATCTTTAATAAGTTCGGCTTTCGAAAAGGTTTTCATAATTTTATAATATTTTAAGTACATATTATATATAGAAACTATATAAAAAAATTCAAGGATACTGTATATTTTATATACAATACCCTTGAAATAACTCAATCATAGTTTATTTCTATGAAAATAACTCAATCATAGTTTATTTCTATGAAAACAATTCAATCAATGTGGATTT
>CASGCC010000104.1 GCA_949299585.1 uncultured Bacillota bacterium
AATTCAATAATGGAATCATTCTTCGGTACTTTGAAAAATGAAATATACTATGGTTTAGAGTCAACTTATAAATCTTTTGAAGAATTTTCTTTAGCGATTGATGAATATATAGATTATTTTAATAACAGTAGGATTCAATCTAAAACAAAATGGATGTCACCTGTAAAATACAGAGAAACATCCATATGTACGTATTGAATTTTAAAATATACAAATATTACCAATTTAAAAGATATTCATATATGTCTAGGAAATTGGGTACATGTCAATCTTTTGTTGTTTTTTTAGATACGCGTTTATTTTGATAGAATGTTGATCATATGGAAGATCAGTGGCAGATCTTTGGCCATCAAGCAATTCATCAACCGTTATATCAAAAAGCTTTGCTATCGGTATCAATAAGGTAATGCTAGGCAGGCTTGCGCCTCTTTCCCATTTGCTTACGGTCTTATCGGATACGAATAGCTTATCAGCTAGTTCTTTTTGGGTCAGGTTTTGTTCTTTTCTTAATGTGGCAATAAATAGACCACATTTCTTATTATCTATTTCCTTCATCATATCACCTCAAGCACATGATAAAACAATTATGTATCTTAGACAACCTACCGCTGGTAGAGATCAACCAATAATAGTAAAATAAATATAAATAGTACGCGAAATTTACAATTAATGATATAGGAGGAAAATAATAATGGAAAAAATGGTGAAACAAAAAGTTTATCTATGCCTTGGGCTTGTTGCAGCTGCCTTGATATCAGCGTTGTTGCTTAGTAGGATATGGACCTCGGTTGATTTTCATAGCGGTAGCATTATCTATATCAATGAGAAGATTGGAAATGTCATGGGCCTTACAGCGGCATCCACTGCTGCATCAGTCGCAATTTCTTTGATCCCAGGTGATGCAGGTTTGCCAGTTGCCAATCAGCTTGCAAGCTTTAGTTCAGAATTCATGCTGATAATGTGTGGCTTATATCTAGAAAAGTATCTGCTGATAATGACCGGATATATCGCTTTTTATGGCTTGATACCATTAAGCTGTTTGTTTGGCATATTGAATGTTTTTAAACATAAGGATCAATATAAGCAAATTGCCATCAAGCTTATCGTGTTTGCAGCCTTGATCTTGTTGACGATTCCTGTAAGCATCCAGATTTCTAAAGCAATCGATGATATATATCAGTATTCCACGGAAAATGTCGTGGAACAGGCAAATGATATCAAGGTTGAAGATGTTCCTCAGCAAGAAAAAGCCCAAAATTGGCTAGAAGGATTGATCGATTCAGTTCAAGAAGGCATCGATTCTGTGACCATGGGGCTATCTGATGCGGTTGAAGAAGGTAAGATGCTAGTTAGCAATATGATCGAAGCAATTGCCATCATGATCATTACTTCTTGTGTCATACCGATCGTGGTTTTCATGATCCTGCTGTGGGGATCTAAATCGATCTTGGGCATCAATTACGAAGGGGTCGATCTTAATAAGCTATTAAGTATTAAAAATAAAAATAATTAGATCAAAGACGATCAAGATTAGTTTCATCATGAAGCTAATCTTTCTTTTTGGTGATCAAGTCACAGAACATCAGTAATTTTGCTGATATGATATAGATGCTTGATAAAAAAAGCGAATGGAGAAACGAAAATGTTAAAGAAAATAAGCGTGGTATTGCTGCTGATCCTTGGACTTAGCGGATGTGCTGATAGCACGGGATATCAAAAGATGAGCATGGTCGCTGCCATTGAAAAGATGGAAAAAGAAAACGATTATGTGATATTAGATGTTCGCACCAAAAATGAGTACGATCAAGGACATATTCCTAACGCCTTGCTTATTCCTAACGAAAGCATCGAAAGTAGCATCGTTGAAAAATTGCCATCAAAGGAGCAAACGATCTATGTATATTGCCGAAGCGGTAATCGTTCTAAGCAAGCAGCAAATAAATTATTGAAAATGGGCTATACCGATGTCATTGATATCGGTGGCATAAATGATTGGCCATATGAATTGGCATATGATAAATAAATAGGAGGAAAAAGATCATGACAGTATTACACATCAATAAGGACAATTTTCAACAGGAAGTATTAAATTCCGACAAACCAGTTTTGGTAGATTTTTGGGCATCATGGTGCGGACCATGCCGCATGTTATCACCAGTGATCGAAGAATTAGCTAAAGAGACCAATCATGCAAAGATCTGCAAGGTGAATGTTGATGAAGAACCAGAATTAGCTAGAAAATTTGGCATCATGAGCATTCCAACCGTAATGGTATTTAAAAATGGTAATATAACCAATACATCAGTTGGTTTTAAGCCTAAGCAAGAGCTAATAAAAATGATCCACTCAGCGTAGATCATAAAGGGCATTTTTATCATTGATGCGGATATGTCCTCTTGAAAGAGTGACATATCCTTCTTTTGCAAAGTAGCTTAGCATGCGGGAAACGACCTCGCGTGCTGATCCTAGATGCTTTGCAATTTGCTCGTGGGTCATCTTGATATCTAAGCTTTTTTGTTTATTTGCTTCATCGATCAAAAAAGCTGCGAGACGTTTGTCAAAGCTTAAAAACAAGACCTGCTGCATGGCCCACATGACATCAGAAAAACGTTCAGCTGCTAGCTTATAAGCATAAAGCTCGACATATACATTATTTGTGGTAAGCTTAGATAAGGTCATGGAGCTGATCTGAATGATGGTGCAATCAGTTTCAGCATCGATATAGACATCGAAATCGATGCTATCTAAAATACAAGTAGCACCAAAGATACAGGTTTCACCAGCTTGCAAGCGATATAAAGTGATTTCTTTGCCATCTTCAGATGTCATATAGGTCCTAAGGGATCCTTCATGAACGATGATGATGCCAAGACAATCATTATCAGCTTGAAAGATGGTTTCACCTTGAACATATTTTTTAATTGCAGCATCATTGATGAGCATCTCTTTTTCACTAGGCGTTAGCTTATCAAAAAAAGAAAGACTTTGATGCAAAAGATCGATTTGTTCAGAATTTAGCATGGTGAGCTCCTTTATCGGCGGTTATCTAAAGTTATTATAAGATATAAAAAAGAAAAAACAAGGAGGATGTATGCAGAATATAATCATCATTGGTTCTGGTCCAGCCGGAGTATCGGCTTCGTTATATACCCAAAGAGCAGGTATACCCACAACGATCATTACCAAAGGACATGGCGCATTAGAAAAGGCTGAAGAGATTGAAAATTATTATGGCATCGAACCAATTAGCGGATTAGAACTTGAACAAAAAGGTATCGAAGCTGCCAAGAAATTAGGTGTAGAATTCATCAAAGCCGAGGTTGTAGGTTTGAGCTATGGTGAAAAGTTCATCGTTGAAACGACCGCGGGCAATCATGAGGCCGATGCGATCATCATTGCTACAGGTTCGACCAGAAAAACACTAAATGTCAAAGGTTTGCGAGAGCTAGAAGGAAAAGGAGTATCGTATTGTGCAATTTGTGATGCCTTTTTCTATCGCAATAAGGATGTATGCGTGTTAGGCAACGGAGAATATGCTGCTCATGAGATCAACGCCTTGTTGCCTATCGTTAATTCACTTACTTTATTAACAAATGGCGAAAAATTAACTACGACATTTGATCAAAAAGTAAAGATCAATAATGAAAAGATCATCAGCATCAATGGTGATGAAAAAGTTGAAAGCATTAGTTTGGCTGATGGCAGTGAATTGCAGGCTGATGGGGTATTTGTTGCCTATGGAACAGCTGGAAGCACGGCTTTAGCCAAAAAGATAGGCGCAGCTATTGATGGTAATAAGATCATTGCTGATGAAAACATGGCTACGACGATACCTGGGCTATTTGCGGCAGGAGATTGTACTGGTGGATTGCTGCAAGTTGCCAAGGCGGTTTATGAAGGCGCTCAAGCTGGTACGCAAGCTATAAAGTATTTACGTCAAAAAAGATGATTGATTCATCTAGACATTACAGCAAGTTTTGAAATATATAAAAAAGAGCGATTAAATACGCTCTTTTATTTATTAGGCAAAATGGGTATGTTTGGTCTTCCATTTGATCAATGCAATATTTACCCAAAAGCTATATATTCCAAAAGTGATGATGATCAACAACAGCCATTTGATCCAATTGCCAAATAAGCCTAAGGCTGTTCCATCAAAAATTAGCCTATTACCATTGATTACGGTGTGTTTAGCTTCCCAATTGTAGATCATGCATATTGCCCAAGGAGCGCAAATGCCAAAGGTAAATAAGGTTATGATAACTCCAAGTATCTTATAGCCTATGAGCTGGAATAGTCCACCATCAAAATAAGAATTTTCATAATTAATCATGATATCTTCCTTCCTACATTCAAAGTATAGCATTAATAAAAATAAAGTGTTGAGAAATGCTCTATGTGAGTCTATAGCATCGATATATAACTAAAAAGTTATATACAACATATAAATATAAGTATTTGCGTATGATATCGTGGGTTGATAAAATATGATGCGAATAAAATGTGAGAATATGAATATGAAAAAGACAACGATATTATCTTTATTAACGATTGCAATGATCGGAGCAACTTCAGTAGGAACTTATGCCGTTTGGGATAACATTACGGCTTCATCAAAAAGTAATACAGTAACTTTACGTAAACCGGTAACGATCGCTGATCAAACATCTACTAAAGATTTAGCGGTAAGTTCTGAGCTAGCATCAGATGTTACTGCTTCAGGAAGCGTAAGTTTTCAGGTTGCAAATGAAGATAGCTTAGCAAAACAATTAACCTTAAGCGAGGAAGTTAAAGCAGGTGATGCTAGCCTTGTAGAAAGTAGCGATTATACTATTAAGTATGAGGGTACAGATGTATCAGGCAAGGTTGATTCAAGCGTAACTCATGGAGAAGAAACTTATAACTATACCATTACTTTTACTGAAGATGGATTATCGAAGATCCAAGCCAATGATTATAAATTTGAAGTAGAAGTTACAGCTACATTGTCTTAATAACCAGTGTTCTTAAAAAGCCAAAAAATAGGAGCATATATTTGGGTCTTGATCATCTTGCTGATGGGGATAATTAATTTATTTCCAAATAGCTTGTTAGCACAAATGATACCTATACGATTTTATAATGTTTTGACCAATAGCATGGAACCAACGATCGCGACAAATTCTATCGTTTGTGTTATGACATATCATGATAAGATGAAGCTCGAACCGGGAGATATCATTACCTTTAATGCTCGACGCTTTAATGAAGAAGTTATCATAACCCATCGTTTTGCATATGCTGAATATGATGAAAATAACGTACTGATATTTCGTACACATCCGGAACAAAGCGAAACCTTGGATGTTTACGAAACCAAAAAGGAAGATATCTTAGGACGCTATCTTTTCCATATACCTAAATTAGGTAAAATAGCTTTGTTTGTTCGCAGCAAATTCGGATTGGTATGGTTCATGCAGGTCATAACTATTTTATTTATCCAAGAAACGATCTTAGCTTTTTGGGATAAAAAAGCAAATCGGTCAATTATCAGCTAAGCTGATAATGATCGATTTTTTTATAATGTGTTTTAGATGTTTTTTTTCTTTAAAGATGTTAAGCTATAGCTACGCTAATTTAGCCAAAGGAGAAAAAAATGCTTTTATTTAATAAATTAGTTATCTTATTTTTTATTTTTTCGGTCTTAGGATGGATGATGGAGGTAACTTTAAAATATATTCAGT
>CASGCC010000105.1 GCA_949299585.1 uncultured Bacillota bacterium
TTATTTAATTCTTTTTCAATCTTCCATGATGGGATATCACCTAAATGCTCAAAAATTATTTCTTGGGTATTTTTTTGAGGATCGTTAACCGCATATGGAAAATATTCAAATCTCACTTTTGCATTTATCTTACCTTGATATGGCAATTCATTCATCAATAATTTGCAAAATGTTGTTTTGCCTTTACCATTTCTAGCGATCATCCCTAACTTCCAATTTGTATCCAGCTGTAGGCATACATCTTCAAAAACATTCACGAAGCTATCTTCATAACCAAAGGTTAAATTTATGATATTGATCAAACTCATTGTTTTTCCTCCTCATAAAAAAGCACTGCAAGAAAACATGTTCATTGCAGCAATTGAAAAAAAATGATGTTGATCAATGATGATATTTTCTTGCATAAGGTACAACAAAAAAAGATCAATTGGTTGTACCGAATTTTTAACAAGAAAACATCTTCATTTTTTCATCTCCTTTAATACAATTAAATAATATCATAATTTATAAATTATTAGCAAATTTATCGTTAAAAAAAGCAATCCATACGGACTGCTTATTCAACACCAATTATAAAGCTATATACTGGCTGATCGCCTTTTTGCATATCGACCTCAACTTCATAGTTTTCTTCGATATAGCTTAAAACTTTATTGGTTTCTTCATCAGTTGCATCTTCACCTTGGATCAACGTTAAGATCTCGCTTTCGTCATCGATCATTTTAGCAATCAAGGCTTTTGTGGTACTCAATTTATCAGGATCAGCAATTACGATATCTTTATCCAAGATACCCATGTAATCATTGGCATTAATTGCCATACCTTCATATGTCGTATCTTTGATGGCATAAGTTACCTGACCGGTCTTGACATGGGCAATAGCTTCATTCATTTCTGAAATATTGGTTTCTTTATCACATTCAGGATTAAACATGATACATGCGCTAAGTCCTTGTGGAATGCTCTTAGTTTCAAAAACATGAATATCTTTATCTTCGCATACCAATGCAGCTTGTTTTGCCGCCATGATGATATTGCTATTGTTTGGTAAGATGAATATATGTTTTGCATCAATGCTGTTGATGGCGCTAACAAAATCTTCCGTCGAAGGATTCATCGTCTGTCCGCCACTGATAACATGATCTACACGATATTCTTTAAATAATTTGCTTAAACCATCGCCAGCTGCGACTCCGATAATGGCATATTGAGCAGGCTCTTTTGGTGCTGTATTACTAAGGATCGAATTTTCACTTGATGGATCTTTAGCACCGCTGGTCAAATTATTATGTTGTTCTTGCATATTTTCGATCTTTAGCTTTACAAACTCACCATATCGTTGCGCAAGATTCAACGCGTCGCCAGGTTTTAAGGTATGAACATGAACTTTTACGATCTCTTCATCTTGAACGACAACGATCGATTCTCCTAATTTTGCTAATTGTTTGCGTAATTTTTCTTCTTGGAAAGACCGTAAATTGCTTTCATCCAAACGAACGATAAATTCAGTACAGTAACCAAATCCTTCATTTTCAATTTCCATTTGGGCATTAGCGTTAACCACAGCATCCTGATCTTTAGCCTCGATAGGATTGCCATCAACATAAGCTTTAAAACCTTCTAAAACTTTCAAAAGGCCAGCTCCGCCACTATCAACAACTCCAACCTCTTTCAATACCGGTAATAGCTCAGGCGTATGCTCCAAAGCAATGTGACCCTCTTTGCATAAGACATCTAGATATTCTTCTACCGTACACTCCGGATTGCTTTCAACATACATTTTAGCATATTCGCTTGCTTCACGAACAACCGTCAATATCGTTCCTTCTACCGGACGCATTACAGCCTTATAAGCAACCGTGCTACCTTTGAACAAAGCATTTGCAAACTCGATGACATTAATTTCATTTTTGCCATCAATGCTTTGGTAAAAACCTCTAAAGATCTGCGATAAGATAACGCCAGAATTTCCTCTTGCCCCCATCAAAAGTCCTCTAGATAAAGTTTTTGCTACGGCAGTTAAGTCTTCACAACCTTTATTAAATACTTCATTGACACCATTTGAAAAGGTCATTGACATATTTGTTCCTGTATCTCCATCAGGAACCGGGAAAACATTTAAGGCATCAATATTATTTTTTTCATTATTTAAGTTATTTGCACCGCTTTTAAGCATGCCTTTCAACGTTAAGCCATCAATAATATTCATTCTATCCTCCTAGTCCTTTTTGGCAACACCTTGTACAAATACGTTAACTGCACCTAATTCTTGCTGCAAGGTATTTTCCAATACGTATTTAATCTTCTTTTGCGCTTCATATACTACTTCACTGATTCGAACTCCAAAGCTAACGATCACATAGATATTGATCTCGATGCCTTTAGATGTACGATTAACAACGATTCCTTTGCTATAATTTTCTTTTTTTAAAAGCATCGCAATGCTGTCTTGCACGATCTTCTTTGAAGCCATTCCGACAACCCCGTAACATTCAGTTACGACCTGACCAGCTAAGGTTGCAATAGCATCTTCTGTAATATTAATACTGCCTAAACTAGTTACTTTTTCAATTGTCATAAATATTTACCTCTATTCTTTATAATTATAACAAATATCTTAAAAAATGCATTATTTTTATTGTTCATCCGTTGTTTCTGATGATGATTCAGGCTGGATCTCATTACCAAATTCATCAATAGGTATTACGATCTTTTGACCATTTTCATCCAAGATATAATTGCCATCTTCGTCTTTTTGATAATGTTTAACTGCATGATCCCCATATTGGTTATAAATCGGATTGCCTTGATCATCATACCAATATTCTAATTCGCTCGTATTTTGCTCCCAAGGACATTGCGAACGATATGCAACGCTATTGGTCTCATCGGCCCAGATGCAAACTCCATTAGTTGTAAGCTTGCTTGCGATAAGATTATAAGAATTGATGATTGGAAAACCATAATAGCTACAAATAAAATAATTGCCATCATTCATCGTAATTAACAAGGTCTGATCATCATAGCTTAGAGCATATTGTTCGACTTGCGATATAGATTCGATCATTTTCTGATCGATCTTATTAAATGCATTGGTCAAAAGATGAGTTTGCTGCTCACTATTAAAACCTTTTATCAATGGAACGCTGGAAATGATACCTAAATAATCACTGGTAAGTTCGACGGTCGTATCATCTTTCAATAAGATCTGTGGAGTTTCTTGATCGATGCGATAACCATAGGGTTCTTTTTCTTGGACATCGATCAAAATGATATTGTTTTCTTCATGAGATACTTTTACGTTAGCAATCATCGGATCTTTTGCGATCTTTTGTTCAACTAATTTATCCCATGTAAGAAAATAACGAGATTCTAAAGTTAATCCGGATAGCTCTTTGATATATTCCGTATCTAGATAATAATTATTGATAATAGAAATCGCTTTGATCTTGCTTGAACTAGAATAATAATAAGTGGAAGCAATAATGGCCATACCGACCAAAATAGCTAAACGAAAGATCTTCTTCTTATTGCGACGAAAAGATTGCTGATTTCGTTTGCTACGATGTTCATCAAAAACTTTATTTATATCTTCAGGCTGTTTGTCAAAGTCTTCAATCGTATGATGGTTATCTTTTCTCAATTAAACTTCTCCACTTCCATGATCAATTCGATATCATAATTATCTTTAACCTTGGTTTGGATTTCTTCCACCAACTGAAGAAAATCTGCACAAGTTGCATTACCACTATTTACGATGAAGTTGACATGCTTATCACTAACCATTGCGCCACCAATCTTTTTTCCCCGATAGCCGATACCATCGATCAAGCTCCAAGCGCTTGCCTGCTGAGGATTTCTAAAAACACTGCCGGCACTAGGAAAATTTAGAGGCTGAGTAGCCATTCGCCGGGCTTTTCGATCATCCATCAGGTTGCTTATCTGGGCAATATCGCCTTTTTCAAGCTTTAACCTGCAAGCAAGGATGATCCAATCTGGATGTGCTTGAAAAATAGACTTTCGATATGCAAATTGACATTCATCCTTATTTAACCAAACAAATTTGCCATCACGCAAGACCAAAACATCTATGATCACATCATTCATACATGATTTATAAGCTCCAGCATTCATGAATAAGCAACCGCCTAAAGTACCGGGTATCCCACTAGCCCACTCCAGACCAGATAAGCCCTTTTTCATTGCAGCATATGCCAAGGCGATGATCGAACATCCAGCCTGAGCAATTACCATATCATCATCAAAATAAAAGTCATCAAAATGACGATCTAAGACAATGATCACCCCAGGATAATAGCCATCACCACAAAGTATATTGCTGCCTTTGCCAAACACCTTAAACGGTATATTCATCCTAACGATCACATCCATCAAGGCTTTTAAAGCAATCATATTCTCAGGATAAGCAACATAAGCAGCTGTTCCGCCAATCCTCAATGTTGTTAAAGTCTTGAATGATACATCTTTTTTTATCGGTGCAAAGTCGGAAAGCTTCGTATATATATCTATCATCATTTCACCAATTCTTTCATTAATTTAATCATGTTTGTCGTTGCGTTTGGGCTTCCAAGCTTAGCAGCATTTTCGCCGATAATTTTTCTTCGGCAATCATCCTGCATCAATTCATCTAACTTATTTACCAAACTATCAACAGACAAATCTTTTTCTTCAAGTAATACTGCCGCATCCTTATTAACTAAAGCCAAAGCATTATAATATTGATGATTGTTCGGAACATATGGGCTAGGGATCATGATCGCGCAAATCCCTAAAACACAAACTTCGCTTGCCGTGGTTGCCCCAGCTCTTATAATTGCTACATCACTAGCTGCCATTGTTTTCAAGCCATCGATAAAAGGAAATATCTTAACATTATTTGTGCTTTCATAGCCGAAATCTTCAAAATGTTTCTTGCCTGTTGCAATCAACACCTGATAATCTTTATTCTCCCATTTGGCACAAGCTTCTTTCAACACTTTATTAACTGACTCTGAACCTAATGATCCCATAAAGATCACTGCTGTCTTTTTTTGCGGATCTAAGCCATATTCCTTCAAAACCGCTTTGTTTTTTTTCGTATCTTTTGCTTGTGACGCACGAGGATTTCCAAGAATATAGACATGCTTATTATTTAAATTACGATTTTCGTCATAGCAACCAACGATAGCATCAACTTTATTAGCTAACATCTTGTTTGCCTTGCCTGCAAAAGAATTTTGCTCATGGATCATCGTTGGAACATGTAAATGTTTTGCTGCTAAAATAATTGAAACACTGGTATAATTGCCAAAACCTACTACGATATCAGGCTTAAATTCTTTAATGATCCTTTGACATTGAAAATAACTTTTTGTTAATAAATACGCACTTTTCATCTTAGCAAAAATAGAACCATTCATGCCTTGAAGATCTAATCCGATAAAATCATAGTCATGATTGGGAATCTCCGTAGCTTCCATCCTACCCTTAGAACCAACAAATAAGATGTTCGCATCTTCATTTTGCTGCAAAGCATCAGCTAAAGCCAATGCTGGATAAATATGGCCGCCTGACCCACCGGTTGCAATAATAACGCGCATAATCCCAGCTCCTTTTTTCGCTTAAATCATTATACCCTATAAAGCAATTAAAATGAATAAAAAAAGAAACAT
>CASGCC010000106.1 GCA_949299585.1 uncultured Bacillota bacterium
TTTTTTTTATTTATATATATTTTATTATTATTATTGATGTGGATAATGTGGAAAACTATGTAAAAATATTATAAAATATATTATTTCCCATAGTGGATAACTATGTTTATATTATTGATTTATCCACGGCATTTTGTTGATTATTTTATTTATTTCTACATTTAATTCATCATTAGTTTCAGTTTCTTTTTTTATTTTATTAACTGCATGCATTACAGTAGTGTGATCTTTTCCACCAAATTCAGATCCTATTTTAGGTAAAGATTCTTTAAGATAAACTCTACATATATACATAGCTATTTGTCTTGGAATTGCTATATCATTAGATTTTCTTTTACCTTTTAAATCATCTACACTAATATTATAATTGTTTGCAATAAGATGCTGTACTTGTTCTATTTTATTTTTAGAAATTGTACTTAGTCCAAAATAATCTTTTAGTGCATCCATAGCAAGGTCTAAAGTAATGTCAGAACCATTCATAATTGTAGCATAAGCAATAATTCTAGTTATTGCTCCTTCTAATTTTCGAATATCACTAGTACAATTATTTGCAATATATTCCTTTACTTCTTGTGGAAAAAATGTATTCATATTATTAGAATCAATTTTTTTATCTATAATATTCATTCTTAATTTATAATCGGGTGGTAAAATATGAACAATTAATCCCCATACAAATCTTGTTCTTAATCTATCTTCTAACTTTTTTAAGTCATCAGGAGAACGATCTGAAGCTATAATAATTTGCTTACTATTAGTATATAAATCATTAAAAGTATTAAAAAATTCTTGTTGGGTTTTATGAGCAATTTCTAAATATTGAATATCGTCAATCATTAAAACATCAACATTACGATATTTTTCTTTAAAACTATCAATAGAATCAAAATTATTATCATTTTCATTTTTCCTATATATTTTTAAAAAATCATTAACAAATGTATCAGTAGTAACATAAAGTACTTTTTTTCTACTATTTTGTTTAATATAATTTCCTATGGCATGCATTAAATGAGTTTTACCTAATCCACTTTTCCCGAATATGAATAATGGATTATACATAATTCCTGGTTGTTCTGCTACTGCTAAAGCTGAAGCTTTAGCAAATTTATTGCTTTCACCAGATACAAAGCTTTCAAAAGTGTATTTTGGATCTAAGTTTGACTGAAAGATTGCAGATTCAGGAACACCAATTTCATCAATATCGATAATTTTTTCATTTTTAATCTCATCTTCAGTTAAAAATTCAAATTTGAATATAGAACCAGTGACATCAGTAAATATTTTTTCAATTAAATCAATATAATGTTCCTTTAGATGCTTTTTATGAATAGGCATAGGTACTAATATTTTTGCATATTCTTCATTTAGTTCCAATAATTTTGTTTCTGAAAACCAAGTATCATATAATATTGTGGATAACTCATTTTTAATTTTTTCTACTGATAAAGAAATGGTATTGCTCAATTGTACCATTTCAACACCGGCAGCATTAAGCATCATCTTACTAGCTTTGACATTATCTTGATCACGATATTTATCTGATTCATAAACGATTCTTTTTATGCCTGATTGGATGATAGCTTTAGCACATTCATTACATGGAAATAGCGATACATATAATGTACAATTGCTTAGATCTCTTTTGCTGCTTAAGATGGCATTTAATTCAGCATGAACGACAAAAGCATATTTGCTATTTAGCATTCCTTCTTCTTTTCCCCATGGAAATTCATCATCATCACATCCAAAAGGAAGCCCATTATAGCCAATAGAAACAACTCTGTTCATATGATCAACGATGACCGCACCAACTTGGGTCGATGGGTCTTTGCTGCGCATGCTCGACAGATGCGCCAAACCCATAAAGTATTCATCCCAAGTTAAGACATTTTCTCTTTTCATGCTTTTTCTCCTTGATAGATCTTAATTAAATTTTCCGTAAGCTTGTCAACATTAAAACCTGCATCTTTATAAATCTTGATGATCTTTAGATCTGATTGACCATAGATATCATTGATATACCGATTGTCATAGCATTTATATCCTACAGCAAGCAATAAGATGATGGCACAGATGATCGTATTTTGTTTTAGTACCTTCCACGATTGATTATTGCTAAAAATGATCGCTAGCATCAAACCACATATCAAACCTCCCATATGTGCCAGATAGCCAACATTTGGTAAAAAATTAATCATGATATTGATCAGCAAGATATAAATTAAATTAGCCATGACCATAGGAATTTTATATATCTTCGTATTATATATATAAATGGCTAAAGCGCCGATCAAACCATATAAACCACCGCTCAATCCTACCGCAACGATATTATCTGCTAAGGCAAACATGCAAAGGCTTCCTGCAATGATGCTTATAAATAAGATCATCGCATATCTCGCATGACCATAATATTTCTCTAGGATCCTTCCTAAACTAAGCAAGGAAATGATATTTACGAATAAATGTAAGAATTCAACATGGATGAATCCTGAAGTGATCATACGATACCATTGTCCTGCTTCAATAAAGATCTTATAATATGCTCCCATGGCGATGGCAATTTCGCTACTATTTAGATCAAAACGATAAAAATAGTAACTGCATAAATAGATGATAATACAAATAATAGCGGTAACATAGGTAACCCAAGGTTGATCTTTATATTTGATCATCTTGGCTTTTTTTTGATTTAATTGCGCCATTGCTTTAAATTCTCCATATAGCCTTTGCATTTCAGCATCCACATTGGCTACGGCATGAATCTGCTGCTTTAGATCAGGGAAGTAACGACTTACATCACACCCTTGATAATATCCTTCGTCAATAATGATGACATGTTGATCATTGCTGCTCCCTTCATTTGCCACATGAATATCTAGATACTCTCTTTGACAATTTATATTAGCAACTATGGAATCTAAGATCATCTCTTTGAGCTGTTGTTGCTTGATATCTTCAGACAAACGATCAATTGTTAAACGAATTATCGGAAACTTACGATGCTTTTTATTACACAACCAAATTTCATTTTTTAACTGTTTAACTTCAACGATCTTATAATTAAAATTTTTGATAAAATATAAAGCTAACTGATATAACTTAAGCATTATCTTCACTCCTGATCTTGGTTAAAAGTTCTTGAAAATAAGCAGGTAGTTCAGCTTCAAATGTCATCTTTTCCTTGGTGGAAGGATGAATAAGCTCTAATTTGTATGCATGCAGAACCTGACCTTGCGTATCTTTTAACGTTTTTCGACGACCATAAACTTCATCTCCAACGATTGGATGACCTATAAACTGCATATGGACCCTGATTTGATGCGTTCTTCCGGTTTCCAGCTTACATTTGATCAAAGTATAATTTTTAAAGCGTTCAACGACGTCAAAATGCGTAACAGCTTCTTTGCTATTGATTTCCGTTACGGTCATCTTCTTGCGATCTTTAGGATCGCGGCCTATTGGTGCATCGATCGTTCCGCTATTATGTTCAATTACGCCTTCAACCAACGCGATGTATTCACGATGACATGTCTTATCAGCTAATTGTAACGCAATAGCTTCATGAGCCTTATCATTTTTACAAGCAACGATACATCCTGTAGTATCCTTATCGATCCGATGAACGATACCCGGTCTGATCTTGCCATTTATGCCTGATAGATCATGGCAGTGAAACAACAAGGCATTTACCAATGTATGTTCATAGTTACCAACGCTTGGATGTACGACCATGCCCTTTGGTTTATTAATTACGATGATATCTTGATCTTCATAGATGATATCTAATGGAATGTCTTCTGGTTTTGCCTCTATTGGAGCTAATTCAAAGTCTTCGATCGTAATAGTATCACCATTTTTCACTTTTGAATTGCTTTTACATGGCGCATCATTGATCAAGATCTTCTCATCTTCAATTAATTGTTGGATAAAACTGCGTGATAATTCATCCTGTACCATATTGAGATATTTATCAACTCTTAAAGCTTTTTCAAGTTCATTGACCATTATTTTTTCCATATATTAAATTCCTCGCTTACAAATATGTAGATCAAGATGATCGCTCCAAAGGTTACAGCAATATCCGCAACATTAAAGATCGGAAAATCATAGCCAAAGATATAAAAATCTAAAAAATCTCTAACATATCCTAACCAAATTCGATCGATAAAATTACCTAAAGCACCAGCAATCAATAGACCATAACACCATAGATGCAATTTATTATCGTTTGATTCTTTGATAAAAAGCACCAAAAATACTGCTGCCATAGCCAAGCTGATAAAAGCCAAGATCTCAGTATGTCCTGAAAACATGCTCCAGCCTGCACCAGTGTTTTTAGCATAAGTCAGATAGAAAAAATCTTTGATGACCGGTATAGAATCGTGCATAGCCAGATTGATCTGAAAATAGTATTTTGTTATTTGATCCACCACGATGATGGCAATTGCTAATATTCCTAATTTTAATTTCATTATTTATAACCTCGCTATGTATTATACCATAAGATATGAAAAAAACTAATTTAATGTTAGATCCATCAATGCTTCATCCAAGGTCTCATCATTAAACTGATTTGTATATAAATGATGATAATAACCTTTTAGGCCCATCAATTCATCATGACGTCCCATTTCTTGGATCTTACCATTTTTTATGACCAAGATCTTATCGGCATTTACGATCGTACTTAAACGATGAGCAACGATAAAGGTCGTATGATTTTTCATGACATGATCGATAGCATACTGGATGATCTTCTCTGTTTGCGTATCGATAGATGATGTAGCTTCATCTAAAACAAAGATCTTAGGCTTTTTGATCAAGGCTCGCGCAAATGATAGCATTTGCTTTTGTCCAGTAGAAAGCAAATTTCCTCCTTCGCCAACCTGACTATCATATTTATCTGGCAATTGTTCGATGAATTCATCGGCTTTGATCAGCTTACATACTTGTTGAATTTCATCCATAGTTGCATCTAATTTTCCATAACGAATATTATCCGCGATACTTCCGCTAAATAAATGCGGAGATTGTAGCACATATCCAATATTGCTATGAAGCCAGCCAAGGCTCCGTTTTTTATAATCAACGCCATCGATCAGTATTTGACCATTTACCGGTTCATAAAAACGACACAATAAATTGATGATCGTACTTTTTCCTGAACCCGTCTCGCCAACCAAGGCAATCATTTCCCCATGCTTAACTTCTAAATTAAAATCCTGCAGCACATATTGCTGTGGCAAATAAGCAAAATCAACATTTACGAAATTAACATCACCTTTAATACTTTCATAATTTGAAGTTTTTGGTGCTAGCTTTGTACCATATCTTTCAATAACTTCTGGATCATCAACGATCTTCAAAGGCGTATCGATCAAACCTAAAATCCTCTCACCGCTTGCCTGCGCCATCTGCAGATCGCAAATATCTGCGGCAATTGGGCGCATGGTACTAAATAAGGTCGTGACATATTGTACAAACATTAACAAGGTTCCAAATTCTAACGTTTCAGCTAATACCATGTTACCGCCAAAATACAATAATAAACTACTAGCAATACCACTAAAACCAAAAATCAAAGGATTGAACAAACTAGCAACCATACCTCTTTTTACGCTAGAACTATACATATGACTTGTTTCCTGCTTAAAAT
>CASGCC010000107.1 GCA_949299585.1 uncultured Bacillota bacterium
CACAATGATCCAAAGGAGCGAAACAAATGAGTGAAAATAAATTGATAACCATAAATAACCTAACTAAAAAATATGGCAAGACCATAGCGATAAATGATCTAACCATCAGCTTAGGATCAGGAAAGATCGTTGGTTTATTAGGGCCAAACGGTAGCGGTAAGACTACTTTGATCAAGATATTAAACGGTTTATTAAAAGATTATAAAGGTGAGATCTTGATCGATGATAAAAAAATTGGCAAAGAAACCAAGAAGATCATCTCTTATTTGCCGGATATCGATTATATCCCTAATTGGATGAAAGTGAATAACGTTATCAATATGTTCATTGATATGTATCAAGATTTTGATGTCAAAAAATGTTATACGATCTTAGATCGTTTAAATATCGTGCCAACCATGAAGGTTAGTGAAATGTCCAAAGGTACCAAGGAAAAATTACAATTAGCCTTGGTAATGTCTAGAAAAGCTAAGATCTATATCTTGGATGAACCGATCGGCGGGGTCGATCCAGCTGCTAGGGATATGATCATGCAGGTAATCTTGGATAACTATGATCCAGAAAGCTTGATCTTATTTTCTACTCATTTGATCAGTGATATCGAGAAGATCTTTGATGAAGTGATCTTCATCAAAGAAGGGGAATTGGTATTATATCAAGATAGCGAAAAATTAAGACAGGATCGTCATAAGTCGGTTGATGAAGTCTTTAGGGAGGTTTTCAAATGTTAAAATTGATCAAATATGATATCATGCAGAATTATCATATTTACTTTGTTGAATATGCTTTATATCTGATCTTATGTCTGGTCGTTCCTTTTTTACCAGATACCTTATCAAGCATCGTGATGATGTTTATGACCTTATTTGTCATGATCGTTATGTTGTTTAACGTTGGAACGATCATTTATAACTATTATCAATCAATGTTTGGTAAGCAGGCTTATCTGACCTTGACCTTGCCATATAATACGCATGAATTATTTGCTTCGAAGGTAATTGCAGCTTTTTTGTGGATCATCATATCCTTTGTGATCTTGTTTTTAGGCATGTTGATCATTGGCATGCTTCTTGGTTCACAATATGTCGATCTGCAGGAATTCTTAACATTAATGAGCTTTAGCGGCGATGTATTTACACAATTTATGATGTCTTGGGATTTCTGGCAAGCTATCTTATTGATACTATTGACGATCTTGGCCTTTGTAATAACCGGTTTTACTTTATGTACGGTAGTACAGACCAAATATACGCGTAAGAATAAATTATTATGGCTGATCGGCATCTTCTTTGTATTTTCTATGATCTACAATTATATAAATATCGTGATCGTAAATACGGCTTGGTATCAACAATTTTATTATACGACGATGCAATATCTAGGTTTTTGGTTTACCGAGGGCTTGGGAACGATCATCTGGGTCATCATTGCTTATTTTGTTAATGTATATATCTTAGAACATATGATCGAGATCCAATGATAGGTACGCTTAAAGCGTGCCTTTTATAATGATGATATAACTTTAATTTATATGATATTTTTGTTAAAATCTATTTATATATTTAGAGGTACATTATGAGCTATATTATTATCTTGGTTTTTGGCAGTTTCATCATTTATATGTTATATAACATCTTTATGTTATCAAAAAGAAATAATAAGAATCGAAGGTTGATCGCATTATTTGATTATTTTGATAATGAAGAAGTCTTTTTTAAGACCTGTGATGAATTTATCAATGGTATCAATGACGAAGAATTTAAAGTTAAAGGATATATCTTAAAATTATGGGGCGCATGTTTTTATAAGCATTATGATATGATCGATGATATCTTACATAATATCGATATCAATAAATTTGTTTATAAAAAAGGTAAGATAGATGGCTTGGAGATCAATGAAGATAGCATCTTCTATCTATGTATCGCATGCAACAATATCTTATATGCCGATGGCAATATGGAACAATTAAATAAGATCCATGATTTTGTGACGTTATATGCCGAAGCTTTGAAGGGTCAGCTGCCATATGCCATTGGTGAACAAGCTTATCGTTATTACACCAATAGCGATGATAAAGGCAAAGAATTTTTTGTCAAAGTATTGAATGGCGAATATAGCGAATATCGCTATAGCAAGCAATTGATCTTGTTATTTAAAAATATCTGTACTACCCATCTGGCAAGGATCTATCTTGATGAAGATGATAAGGAAGGATATCAAAGCTTATTAAGTGATCTGCAAGAATTTAATAAGAGCAAGCTAGGCAAACGCTACATCCAAGAATTAAAGATCGAATTGAATAACGATGAAAGTAATGCTTAGCCATTACTTTTTATCTTTAAGGAGAGCATAAGATGAAAAAGATATTGGTAATAGGATCGACATGTTTAGATATGATCGTTGATATCGATCATATCCCGACAAGATGTGAAGATGTCAACAGCGAAAATGTGGAATTTTCCTTAGGGGGCATGGCATACAATGTCTATAATGTATTGAGCTTATTTAAAGTACCAGCTATCTTAGGATGTGGCATCGGCAAAGGAAAATTTGCAGATATCGTAGCTACGATGCTAGAAAACAAAGGCTATCAGCCCATTGGCAAGATCAAAGATATGGACAATGGCGTATGCATATGTTTGGTAGATAAGACCAGCGAAAGAAGCTTTATCGCACAGCATGGGGCAGAATACCGTTTTGATCCAGCTTGGTATGAACAAATTGATTTTAAAGATATCGCCATGGTATATATCAGCGGTTTAGAAATCGAAGATGTTGATGGTGCTAGGATCGTCAGTTTTTTAGAAGAAAGACATCTGCAAAACAAGATATTCTTTGCCCCAGGCCCAAGGATCAAACATTTGCCATCAACATTATTGCAAAGGATATATGCTTTGCAACCGATCGTCCATTTAAATGAGCAAGAGCTAAAAGAGCTTGCTCATCAGCACGATCTAGAGCAAGCTTTATCCTTATTATATAAGCAAACCCAAAATATCATCATCACGACCTTGGACAAAGATGGCAGCTTGATCTATGATGGTCATGATATCTATAAGGAAAATGGTGAAGAACAAATAAAGATCATCGATACCATCGGCGCAGGGGATGGTCATGCTGGCGCATGTCTGGTAGGTTTATACCATCAATTACCTTATAACAAGATATTAACGATTGCCAATAAGGTTGGCGCTAATATCATTAGCCATCGAGGGTCAAATGCGACAGCAGCAGATGTGAAAGGATTGATCATAAAATGAAGATAACCACGCTATGCTATATAATTAATAAGGAAAAAGTGCTGTTTCTTTTACGCAATAAAAAAACTAATGATCTAAACGCTAATAAATATATTGGGGTCGGCGGTAAGGTTGAAGATAAAGAAAGCTGTCAAGAAGGCATCATGCGCGAAATCCAAGAAGAAACCGGCTTACAAGCCAATAAAGTAAAGTTAAGAGGCATCATTACCTTTATCTTGCCCAAGTGGGAAGATGAACTATGCTTTGTCTATACCTGCGATGATTATCAAGGTAATATCCATGAGTGCGATGAAGGAGAACTGATATGGGTAGATAAGCAAGATATATCTAAACTAACCTTATGGGAAGGCGATAAGATCTTTCTTCCTTATTTATTTAATGATGATAAATTCTTCGTGATCAAACTAGAATATGATAAAAATGATAATTTGATTGCTTGGAAAGAAGAAAATTGATAAATATATTCGTCTATACGAACAAAAAAATTAATATTTAATTTGAGCCTAATGAATTTATAAATAAATTTATGGGCTTTTTTAGTTATATTTATAAGTTATAAGCAACTTTATAACTAAGATTTCACGGTTATAAAATGGTATGATCTATTAAAAATATTACCAATTTTAGTTCAAAAAAGAGGGATGGCAGATGGATATTGCTATGATATAAAATATATTACAAGGCCATATCTATCATAATTATCTTAAAAATGTAGTTATTTTTGTTATAAAAATAACCTAATATAACCGTCATATAACCAAAAAATCGTATATTTTTGGTGAAAGGAGCTACTATGTGATGGTTAGAAAGTTATTATTAAGTATTTTGATGACGATTTTCTTAGTTTCATCCATTTCAAATGTAAGGGCTGAAGATAGTCCACCACCAACGGAAGTAGTAGTCGAAGAGGAAGAAACCCCGGAAGCTGCTCCTCCCCAAGAAAAATCTAACTATCTGCTAATGGGCATCATGGTAGCGATGGGAATCTTCTTGGTTGGTGGTATCTATAAGAACTACATGGATAAAAATAAGAAGATCAAGTTAAGCATCACCGGTATCGATCCAAACGGTGATGGAAGCTATATGATCAAATGGGGATATGACAATCCAACCAACAAGAACATCACTCCTGAGAAGTTCGAATTAAATGTAACCAAAGGGAGCGCGATCTTGTTGAAACAAAACGAAGATAAGGAAATCAAACCTGGTAAGAATGATGAGGTCATGGTTACCGTGGTAAATCAAGATACCTTATTAGAATGGGTCGTAGATGATCAAAAACTTGTATTAGATGGAAAAGATCTCGAAAACAGGAAAGGAGAAACATTATGAAAAAAAGAAGAAAGGTAAAGAAAAGCGTGATAAGACTCACAAAAGTGTTGTTAGCGATCATGATGGTCTTCACTACTTTCACCAACATGCCTACATTAGTTAGTGCAACAGGTGAAGGTAGCGAACAAACAACAGATGTTTCAGTACAAAATAATGAAACAACTGAACCAAATGCACAGACACCTCCAGAGGATCAAAATATCCAAGAAACATCTGCAGATAATCAAAATGTCCAAGAAACATCTGTAGATCCAGGAACATCTGCAGATGATCAACAACCAGGAACGCCTGCAGATGATCAAAACGTTGATGATCAACAATCAGGAACGCAGGTAGATCAATCAGCAGAAACAACTGAAGGTGAACAAGCAGGATCTACTGATGATCAAAATGTCCAAGAAACACCTGCAAATGATCAACAACCAGGAACACCTGAAGATCAATCAGCAGAAACAACTGAAGGTGAACAAGCAGGATCTACTGATGATCAACAAGTAGATAAAGTAACATTAAAAGTTACAGTTAAATATTTGTTTGATGGAAAAGAAAAACCTGAATTAGTAGCAACTAATAACTTAAAGACAGAAATTTCTGAAGAAAAAAGCGATGATACGACAACAGTATCATTAGTAGGATATACTGTACCTGAAATTACTGGTTATACTTTTGAAACAGTATCAATTGGTGAAAATTCATATACTAAAGAAAATATTCCTCAAACGGTAGAAGCTGGTTCAGAAATCGTAGTTAAATATATAGCTACAATTAATGAAGAAGAGCAACCAGAAGAAACTGAAGAAGAACCAGAAGAAACTGAAGAAGAAACTGAAGAGGCAACAGTATATAACTATACAGTTAAGTATGTGCTTGCTGATGGAACGGTTGTCTATGAAGAAAATTTAGAAACTGAAGAAGCAACGATCATAGTAACCGCAAAAGAAGAAATTACAGATGATGAAGGAAACTTCTATATATTAGCTGAAGATACAGCAAAAGAACAAGAAGTAACTTTAACTGAAGAATTAA
>CASGCC010000108.1 GCA_949299585.1 uncultured Bacillota bacterium
AATCAAAACCTTATCACCATCTTTGGGAATAAAACTTGACTTAGCTGCATATGTAGCAAACATGACACAGTTCAGCCTTGCCTGCTCATCTTTGATGCTAAAATACCAATGACCGCTCTTATGATTGGTAAAATTGCTAATTTCACCTTGTACGATGATATTTTTAAGATACTGATCATTTTCTAGCTTGGATTTAAGATAGTTGGCTAAGATATGGACCCTAACAGTTGTTGTCATAGTTTTTCTAATACACCATTGATCAGTTTATAAGCATCCTCATCGCAATATTTTTTTGCTAAGATAACTGCTTCATCAATGATGACAGCCATCTGGTTCATCTTTAGATCGAATTCTGTGCATCCAAGAAGCAAGATTGCCTGCTCAAGATATCCTAGACGATCAAAGGTCCAGCCATTCAAAACTTCATTGATATATCCTGCGTAACGTTGCTTATTTTCAATAGAATTATATACTAATGATCTAGCAAATTCACTTATTTCGCTTTCATTCACTAAAAAAATGTCTTCCAAACTTTCTTTAACATCTTTATTTGTTAATAAATTTTGGTAGACACATATCATTGCTTTTTCTCTTTCGTTATGTCGGTTCATAAATGCTCCTTTTCTGTTGTATATTTTACCATAATTATAGGTAAATATAAAGTTTTCATTGTAAAATGCCAATTTAAGCGCTAGCATATTTATATGAAAACTTATGAAAAATTATACCGTCATTTCATGACCATTACCAGACATAAATTAATGGTAACTTACCTTTGCTTCAAGTTACATCTTTTCAAACAAGGAATACTACACGATCTAAGCAAATATTCATGGGTAGAGTTTAGTGCTGGCGTTAAATATTTCCAGGGATATCGTTCACCTATAGATGCAGAAAAAGCAGATAAAGGTTATTCGCTGGGCTGGCTTCATCATAAAGGGCGTAACAAGCATCATTGGGAATATTGGACCGACAAGAATCCTCAAGGCATCTTTTGTCATAAGATCCCATATAATTATGTATTAGAAATGTGCTGTGATCGCATTGCTGCCTGCAAGATTTATCAAAAAGATAAATATACGCAAGCCAGTGCCTATGAATATTTTATCAAGGGAACAGATCGTCTTTATATGCATCCAGATACAGCTCAATTATTGCATACGATCCTCTTGATGATCAAAGAAAAAGGAGAAGATCAAACCTTCTCCTATTTACGAAATAATAAACTTCCTTATTGACCATCTTTGGTCTTTTCTTTTACGATGACATCATGTGCTCCGCCTTCAACGATGGAAGTAGCACTAACTAAGGTCAAACGAGCTTTTTGCTGCAGTTCCTTGATAGATAATGCCCCACAGTTGCACATCGTCGATTTGATCTTTGCTAATGTTGTTTGAACATTTTCTTTAAGGTAACCAGCATAAGGTACATATGAATCTACACCTTCTTCAAAGCTAAGCTTCTGTGCTCCGCCTAGATCATAACGTTGCCAGTTGCGAGCACGATTGCTTCCTTCGCCCCAATATTCTTTTACAAAGGTACCATTTATCATCAATTTATTAGTTGGTGATTCTTCAAAACGTGAAAAATAACGACCTAACATCACAAAATCAGCACCCATGGCTAATGCTAAAGTTATGTGATAATCATAAACGATACCACCATCAGAACAAATCGGAATATAAACTCCTGTTTCTTCAAAATATTCATCACGAGCTTTGGCAACATCGATAACTGCTGTTGCTTGTCCACGTCCGATACCTTTTGTTTCTCTAGTAATACAGATTGATCCTCCACCGATACCGATCTTGATAAAATCTGCTCCAGCATCTGCTAAAAATCTGAAACCATCTTTATCTACGACGTTTCCTGCTCCTACTTTTACGCTGTCACCGTAATGTTCTCTGATCCATGCTATCGTATCTTTTTGAAATTGAGAAAATCCTTCGGATGAATCGATACACAATACATCGACACCAGCTTCGATCAAAGCAGGTACACGCTGAGCATAATCGCGAGTATTGATACCCGCACCAACGATATAGCTTTTATTACTATCCAACAATTCATTAGGATTATCTTTATGGCTATCGTAATCTTTTCTAAAGACCAAATAACAAAGATTTTGATCTTTATCAACAACAGGTAAAGTATTTAGTTTATGATCCCAGATCAAATCGTTGCAAACGCTCAAAGAATCAGTATCTTTCGCATAGATGATCTTTTCAAATGGTGTCATGAACTCTTTTACCTTTGTATTAAGATCCATCCGTGAAACACGATAATCACGGCTTGTTACCAATCCTAAAAATTTAGAATTAGGCTTCCCATCTACGGTAACCGGCATCGTTGAATGTCCAGTCTTGGCTAATAGATCCAAAACATCTTGCAAAGTATCATCAGGCGTTAGATTAGAATCACTGACAACAAAACCTGCTTTATATGATTTAACACGATTAACCATCCTTGCTTGCGATTCTATAGATTGTGATCCATAAATGAAAGCAACTCCCCCTTCTTTGGCTAAAGCGACTCCCATTTTTTCCCCACTGACTGACTGCATGATTGCGCTAACCATTGGAATATTTAAGGATAATGCAGGTTCTTCACCTTTTTTGAATTTAACTAATGGTGTCTTTAATGAGACGCTTGATGGAATACAAGTAGCGTCACTATATCCAGGAACTAATAGATATTCGCTGAAGGTGTGACTTGCGTGTTCATAATAATAAGCCATGTTTATATATATCTCCTTCTATAATAATTTCTTAGATTATAGTGCAAAATAACTTTAAAGTAAAGTATTTTCGTGATACTATAATTGACGGAGGAAACTAATAATGAAACTTAAAAATAGTTTTTTTTATACCTTACGAGAAAATGTAAAAGATGAAGATTCGATAAGTTCTAATCTATTGGTAAGAGCAGGAATGATCAAAAAATCCTCAGCCGGAGTATATATGCTTTTGCCCCTAGGCTACAAAGTAATCGAAAATATCGAAAAGATCATAAAAGAAGAAATGGATAATACCCAAGCACAGCAATTACAGATGCCTGCCTTGATCAGTGAAGATGTTTATGTGCAAAGCGGAAGAAGAGATAACTTTGGCAATTCCATGTTTAGTTTAAAAGACCGCTTTAATAAACCTTTTGTTCTAGGACCAACTCATGAAGAATTGTTTGCCTTGGCTGCTGCCATGAAAATTCGTTCATATAAAGATATGCCTTTCTCTTTATATCAGATTCAAACTAAATTCCGTGATGAGCCTCGTCCTCGTTATGGTTTGATCCGTGTTAGAGAATTTATGATGAAAGATGCTTATACTTTTGACATTGACGAAGCTGGCTTAGATATTGCTTATAAAAAGCAATTTGATGCATATGTTAATATCTTTAATCGCTTAAAATTAGATTATCGTATCGTAAAAGCCGATACTGGTGTCATGGGAGGACTGCTTAGCGAAGAGTTCCAAGCTGTTAGTGCGATTGGTGAAGATATCTTGGTATTATGTGATTCGTGCGATTATGCTTCTAACCTAGAGGTATCCAAATGCATCAATCCAAAAGTTGAAAAAGAAGATGCAAAAGAGCTAACGATGATCGAAACCCCTAATGCCAAGACAATTGAAGAAGTTACCAATTTTTTACATCAAGATGCTGATTCTTTCGTTAAAACTTTGATCTATTTGATTGATGGACATCCATATGCCATTATGGTACGAGGAAATCGTGAAGTTAATGAAACCAAAGTTCGAAAATTATTGTCTGCAAATGATGTTGAGCTAGCTCCTGCTGCTATCGTTGAAGAAGTTACTGGCGCAGCTGTTGGCTTTGCTGGACCTATTGATATCAAATGTCCGATCATCATGGATGAAGAAGTTAGCATGATGTCTAATTTCATTGCTGGAGCTAATAAAACGAATTATCACTATATAAATGTAAATACTAAAGATTTTGAAGCAGCATATACTGCTGATATCCGTCAGATCCAAGAAAATGATATTTGTCCTATTTGTGGCGGAAAGATTCACTTTAAGCATGGAATTGAAATTGGCAATACCTTTAAGCTTGGAACTAAATATTCTAAGGCGTTAAATCTTGAGTATCTAGATGCTAATAACAAACTAAATCCTGTTTGGATGGGTAGTTATGGTATTGGTCTTGGTCGTTGTATGGCTGCTATTGCTGAACAAAATAATGATAAAGATGGCTTGATCTGGCCGCTAAGCATTGCCCCATATAAGTTAGCAATCGTCGTTATTTCTACAAAAGATGAAACCCAGATGCAGTTAGCCGAACAAATCTATGATCATTTCCAAGCTCAAGGAATCGACGTTTTGTTAGATGATCGCGATGAAAGACCAGGCGTAAAGTTTAAGGATATGGACCTTATTGGTATTCCTTACCGAATCACCATTGGAAAGAAAGCACCTGAAGGCATCATAGAATTTAAGCCAAGACGTTCAGAAAACAAAGAAGAATTAACAGTTGAAGAGTTGTATCAAAAAATGTCAGATATCTTGAAAGAAGAAATTTAACATTTATATGCCATAGTCATCGATTGAAATCGTCGCTATGAATAACAACATCAGCTTTATCAAACAGGCATGATATATATCATGCCTGTTTATATTATCTATGTGCTTGATAAATATCTTAAGCAATATCAATCTGCTATAGCTTTCATATCATTAAACTTATTTTAATTTGTAACGATATATCTCACTTTGCGCTCATCATAATTCATAAATTGATTGTAGATGATAAAAAAATGATTTCGATTAAATTTGAATGAAATCATTTTTTTATTTCCATTATTATTTTAATAAAGATTTATATAGTTCTTTGATTTCAGCAACGCTAGTTTGACGAGGATTGCCTGGGCGACAAGCATCAGCATAAGCACTTTCGCTTAAAAAATCTAGATCTTCTTCTTTGACTATTCCTATTAAGTTAGTTGGAATTCCAACATCGCTTGATAGTTGTTTAACCGCATCGATTGCAGCTTTACGATATGTTTCTTGATCCATGCCAGTTGTATCAACGCCCATGGCCTCTGCGATATATTTATATTTATCACCTGTAACACTAGCATTATATGCCATGACGGTTGGTAAGATTATTGCATTAGCAATTCCATGAGGGGTGTCATATAATGCTCCTAGCGGATGAGCCATTGAATGAACGATTCCTAAACCAACATTGGAAAAGCCCATACCAGCAATATATTGTCCAAGCGCCATGCCTTCCCTTCCTTCAGGTGTATTTTCTACCGCTCCTCTCAAGTTTTTAGCGATAATTTCAATAGCTTTAAGATGGAACATATCGCTCATTTCCCAAGCACCAGCCGTAATATATCCTTCAATGGCATGGGTCAAAGCATCCATACCGGTTGCTGCAGTCAATCCTTTTGGCATCGTGCTCATCATGTCAGGATCAACAAAAGCTACACATGGAATATCATGCGTATCCACACAAACCATCTTACGATTATTTTGTGCATCTGTAATTACATAATTTATCGTAACTTCAGCAGCAGTTCCAGCAGTTGTTGGTACAGCAAAAATTGGTGTACATTTATTTTTTGTTGGAGCTACGCCTTCTAAGCTGCGAACATCAG
>CASGCC010000109.1 GCA_949299585.1 uncultured Bacillota bacterium
CGATTAAATTTTTTATGATAGCATAATAATATTTTTTTACGATCTTTAAGCAATAGGCATCGATGGTCGTGATATCGGCGTTGGTTAGATATACTAATTGTTTTTTGATATATTCCTTGTCGCTGTCTTCTTCTTGATATAGTTCGTTCAAGCTGGCTGATAAACGCTTTTTCATTTCGGCAGCGGCTGCGTCGGTAAAGGTCAAAGCGACGATCTGATTTAAGCTGACCTTATCTTGCAGACAGCGTTTTAATAAGCGCTGGACCAAGACGCTGGTCTTACCAGCACCAGCCGAGGCGCTGACCAGGATATTGGTGTCTACCGTATTGATGGCAGCTAGCTGTTCATGGTTAAATTTCATCCTCGGCTTCTCCTTTCGTTGCTTTTAGGGGCTTATCATAGATGATGCGATCTTCCCCTTGTCTTTTGTTTAAACAGATATTTTGAAATTGACAGTAGCGGCAGCCATCTTTGGTAGGGGCAATCGCAATGTTGCCGGAAGATAGCTGAGCAAAAAGGTATTGATAGATATGATCAAGGCATTCTTTGACCAAGACAAAGTCTAGCTTGGCGCTTTTGGTATTATGACCATGATCCAAACCACAGCTTTCTGGATCAAAGATGGTTAGACCTTCGAGTTTTTTATTATCTTCATAAAGCTTTTGATGATCATCAGATGTTAGTTCGCTGACGACATTGCGTGATATCTTAGCAGCAGGAACCTTGATATTTTCATTTTTTAACGAATAATAATAAGCTCCGACCGGTTTCATCGCTAAAAATTGTTCACCAAGGATCAAATAGGTCATCAGCTGCAGCTGCAAACCGGCTTGGATCTTTTTTTCTTGTAGCTTCTTGGTGCTTGATTTATAGTCGATGATCCGAAAGTAATCGTGGTTGGTATCGATCCTATCGATCGTTCCTTTGATCATGATCGGTAGATCGCCATATTGGTGCTGAAACTTAAATTCCGTCTTTGCTGGTGCAAATGAGGTCTCATTTTCCATCTTAGCGAGCGTTTCTAGGGCAACGCTTAAATTTTGGATCATGCGTTTTTGCAAGGCTTGGATAAACAGCTGTTCTTTAGGAAACAACAAGGTCAGCTGCTTAAAATATGGGGTGCTGATATCGTATAACTCTGCAGCGTGCAAAGGGTATCGTTTACCAAAGATCTTGATGAGATTCTCCATGAGCGCATGCATGACGGTGCCGATGACATTTGCTTCGATCTGAAAGTTAAATTGTTGTTTCAATTTTAAGCCATATTGGATAAAGTAGGCATAAGGACAATTAAAATAGCGTTCAAAGGCTGATACGCTGCCATATAACATGCCTTCCTTGAAAAAGATGGATGGATCATGCAGCTTAGGTTTTTCATCAAGGTAGATATCATTGCTGATAAGCGGCCATTTTTGATAGTTCAGCTGCAATTCTTCAATTCCTAAGGCTAGTTCAAATACCTTGTTGGCATAATCGTTGGTATAGTATGAATAATAAATATTTTTAGCACATTTATGGATCCAGGTTAATTGCTGCATATATAGATCATAGCGCTGATCAAGCGATAAGATATCGAGCTTGGCAATATATTCTTCATCAAAGATCCCGCTGTAATTAGGAAAATTAGGAAAAGCTTTGGAAGTACAGCCTAAGATATATGCATCTTCATTAGCAAATACCGGGTGAACAAGATCGCTAACGATGACGCTGTTAGGCAGATATTGCGCATTATCAGTACTGATCATCATGATCTGTTCCATGATGATGGCAAGGTCTTGATCATCGTTTATTTCGCTCAAGGCATCGTTGATGATCTTCGCGATCTTATTGGTCGAAGCAATATCTTTTACATCTTGCACTATTTCATAAGCTGTAGGTAAGATCTGTGACAGCTCGATATGCAAACAGCGATCTAATTGATCTTTGATGCTTAAGAAATATTCTTGGGAACGCTTGGCCATGCTCATGATCTTATCTACATCATATTTGTTGATGATGGTAATATCTTGCAGATCAACAACTTGATAAAGATCGGCAAGATCTTGGATAAAAGTATCATAATAAGCATAAAGATCAGCCGGATAGTCATGGGCAAAACAATGATGGAACAAACATTCTTTAAGCTTTTCAAGCGAATTATCAAGCATGAAGTCCACCAGCTTACAAAAACGTAAGACAACCGTTGGACGTTTGATATCGCTTAGAGCGGTATAAGGAATCTGATAACGATCAAAAATCTGTTTTAATAAAGGAAATTGATTGGCATAGTCACAAAGAACAACGGTAGCTTGGTTAGCATTGCGCTTAGCTACGATATCCTGAGCCACGCTTTCGATCTCTTGGCGTGCATTCAAGGCATAACGGCCATAACGTTTGACGGCAGCAAGATCGCTAAAAGCGATGAACTGATCAAAACTTTTTTTAAGGTTTGCCGTGAAGAGATCATTGCAGAAAAAATCAAGGGCTTCAACACCATTGACCGCTAATTTGATGTTTCGCTGTTGATATTGCGGATGTTCTAACGAATAGATAGCGCTGATGATCTTTTTAAGTTCTATCTCTTGCGGATCATCTTCCGGTAGCTTTTGCGGATCTTGATGATATAAGATCAAATTTTGGGTAAAATCTACGACCTCAGCAATAAATTTAGGATATTTCAGCATAGGAGCAAAGATATCTAGCTCTAGCTTATCTAAGACTTTTTTGGCTTGCAAAAGCAGCCTCACTTGGGGAATGCGCTCATAGTTATAAGCAAAAGCTTCAAAAGGCATCAGCTTGATATCAAAGATGATATCTTGCTCAGCTAATAATTTATTTAAATAATAACCTTTAAGATAATTAGGACAAATGATCGTTTTCATTTCTTTTTGCTCCTTATTAAGAATATCATTAGTATAACTTTTTTATGCGTATTTGTCATGGTAGTTGAAAAGAATTTTACCTATGCATGTTTATTGTTTATAATATTTAAAAGGAAGGTAATGATACCATGAAAACGATATGTGATAATTTTATATTTGCTTTAGGCGATGATAAGGAAAAAGCCATCTTGGTCCAAGATGGTGAATTATTATGCTTTAAGACCAGAGATTGTTTCAATGATCAGATCGATAGCGAAGACTATGTTTTTGATAAGCTAGACTGGGATCATATCAATCCGGCATGCGGACCAGTGTATCTAGCAGATGCTACGCCAGAGGATTGTTTAAAAGCAGAGATCGTTGATATTAAATTAGCGGAAGAAGGAACGATGTGCTGTTTAAGCGATAATGGCGTATTAGGCCGTGATATCACGCATGCTTGCGTAAAAAAATGTAAGATCACATCTGAAGGCGTTCATTTTAATGAACTAGTGCTGTCATTAAGACCAATGATCGGAGTAATCGGCAATGCGCCAGCCGAACAAAGCGTAGCCTGTGGAACCCCAGGCAGCCATGGCGGCAACATGGATAATTTAAAGATTACCAAAGGAAGCACCCTATATCTGCCAATCTTTCACGATGGAGCATACTTTGCTTTAGGCGATGTGCATGCGGCAATGGGCGATGGCGAGATCATGGTCAGCGGGGTGGAATGTCCAGCCGAAGTAACGGTACGCTTAAGCGTGATCAAAGGGGCAAAGATCATGGATCCGATGTTGGAAGACGCTGATCATATTTATACGATCGCTTCGTCTGAAAATATTGAAGAAGCGATCTATAAGGCATGTTCAGCCATGAATAAGATTATTTGTCAACAGTTAGGGTATGAGCTAAATGAAGCAGGAATGCTGATGAGCGCCTGCGGTGATCTGCAATTTTGCCAGGTCGTAGACCCTGAAAGGACCGTACGCTTTGCCATGCCTAAAAACATTCTTAAGCTGGATGAATTAGATAGTTGTTTAAAAAATATTAGAGCAATCTAATATTTTTTTGTTAGGCAAAAAAAAGAACCGTCTAGATCAAATAATGATCAAGCTCTAGGTTCTAAATGTTTATTATTGCTGAGGTTCTTCCCAAAGGATGATCTTGTTGTCATGAGCCAAGGTCTTTTTGACATCGATGATCCTTTGATTAGAGCTGCCTCTGAATCTTAGCGAAATGTCTTTTAATTCTTCAACGAACTTGCCATCTACCAATACGTCGATATAGCTTAATAATTCGTTGGTATCAGTGTCGTTTCGAGCAATCAATTGTTCAAAAGTATAGCCTGAATAGCACCAGATGGTCTTTTGTGGATAGCTTTTTTTAAGATCACGGATAAAAGGCAATAGTCCTTTGACATTTTGGGGTTCCATCGGTTCACCGCCAAGCAATGATAATCCAGCGATATAATCAGGTTTTAGCAGTTCTTTGATATATTCTTGCTGTTTAGCGGTAAACTTTTCGCCATAGTTAAAATCCCATGCTTCGCTATTGAAGCAGTTTTTGCAATGATGGGTACAGCCGCTGACAAACAATGAGATCCTAACGCCAATGCCATTGGCGATATCACAGTTTTTGATTGAAGCAAAATTCATGTTATTATCATCCTTTCAGTTATATTTATTAGTGGAACATATCTTTTTTAAAGAAAATGTAGGTTGCGATCAAGCAGATGACAACAGAGATGGTAATAGGGAACCATACGCTGTTAAAGGGCATATCTACGACATTCATGCCGTAAAAGCTGAAGATGATATTTGGTATCGCCATGATGATGGTTATGGCGGTCAATACCTTCATGACGATATTAAGATTATTGGAGATCACGCTGGCAAAGGCATCCATCGTTCCCGATAAGATATTAGAGTAGATATTACACATTTCAATAGCCTGATGGATCTCGATCATGACGTCGTCCAAAAGTTCTTGATCTTCTTCATATAGTTTGATCAAGCGTCCGCGCATGATCTTATTTAAGGTTATTTCATCAGCTTTTAAGGACGTAGAAAAATATACCAAGGATTTTTCTAAGCCTAGCATCTGGATCAATTCTTTGTTTTTCATCGATTGGTGCAAACGACTTTCAGTTTGCGAAGATAAACGATCGATCTGCCGCAGATAGATCAAAAATCTTTGTGAGATCCTTAAGACCAACAACAGTAAAAATCTGGTCTTTAAGCGGGTATCAACACCGCGGATCGTACCTTTGGCCATTTCTAGGATGCTCCAGTTTTCATAAAGGCTTATCGTTACGACATAGCCTTTTAAGATAATGACTCCAAGGGGAGCGGTCGTATATTGCAAAGTAGAAAAATCATCAAGATTTTCTTTTTCTTCTTCACTAGGATAGTCAATGATGACCAAGGTCTGATGAGTATCGTCATCATAGTCGATGTGCGCACTTTCTTCAGCGTCTAAGCTGGATTTAACAAATTCTGGCAAGATGCCGATATTATCAATTAAAAATTTTTGTTCAGTTTCAGTAGGTGATACGGCATTGATCCAGCATCCTGCTTCAGGAGCTTCGATTTGCCGGGTTCCCTCGGGGAAGGTTTTATAAAATTCTAGCATTTTTGTCCTCCTAACGGTTTATGAAGACAAAAAAACCTTGTCTCCATATATTCCTGTATTGTGCTTATTTGATATGTTATAACTCGGATCTGGAGACATAAGATCACCTTCTTTTCTACTTTTTGTATTATATCATAAAGA
>CASGCC010000110.1 GCA_949299585.1 uncultured Bacillota bacterium
ACGTAGTATTCATATCTCCCATGAGCGCCTCGCTTGCGTTGTCCATGACAGCCAACGGCGCATCCGGGAGTACTCAGCGGGAAATGCTCTCCGCTCTCGAATTTGACTGCTCCATAAAGGAACTCAACGAGTACAACCGCAGTGTCATGGACCTCTTCGCGTCTGAGCCTGATGGGGTGGAGCTCAGTGCCGCCAACTCCATCTGGGTATCCGACGCATTTCCCCTCAAAGGCAGATTCTGCAGGAAGGTCAGGAAGAATTAGACGATGCATACGATGAATTGGTAAAAGCTCAGGATGAGATCAATAAGATCGAGGAAGCCAAATGGTACGTATTAGATCGCAATTCACATTATAGTTATGTTGATTATGAAGGCGCATGCGATAGGATCGCCGCTATCGCCAAGGTCTTTCCTGTGTTCTTTTATTTTGTAGCAGCTCTTGTTTGTTTAACAACGATGACCAGGATGGTAGATGAAGAAAGAAGCGAGATCGGTACTTTGAAGGCCCTTGGTTACAACAATGGCAAGATTGCTTTTAAATATGTTTTCTATGCCGCCATAGCTAGCGTATTAGGATCGATCATAGGCTTGGCAGTTGGGGTATTTGCTTTCCCATATATCATTTATACCGCTTGGAACATGATGTATCTGTTGCCTTCTACCATGCAATTTGAAATGCAATGGGATATCATGATCACGGCTACGCTTTTATCGGTATTGATCACTACTGCAGCTTCATTTGCTTCTTGTTATAAGTCGTTGGTTGAAGTGCCTAGTGAATTGATGCGTCCTAAGGCTCCAAAGATCGGCAAGAAGATCATGCTGGAAAGGATACCTTTGATCTGGAATCATCTATCTTTTACTTCAAAAGTAACTTTCCGTAATATTTTCCGTTATAAAAAACGTTTTATCATGACCGTGGTAGGCATTTCTGGTTGTACGGCGCTGATCGTTGCTGGATTTGGCATCAAAGATTCGATCAATACGATCGTAGATAAACAATTTGGTGAAATATTTAAATATAATGGCGTAGTATCTATTGACGATACCATGACCAATGCCGAAAAAGCAGATCTAGTAACCAAAATTGAAAATAGTTCATCGATAAGCGAAGCATTTTTAAGCTATACGGCCAATGGAACCTTGACCTTTGATGGTGATGATCGCGAAGTAACGATCTGCGTTATTGATGATAGTGAAACATTTGCAAATTTTATCGATCTTCATGAACGCGAAAGCAAAGAGCCATTGAGCCTTAGCGCAAATGGCATCATCATTACGGAAAGAATGGCTAATGCGTTGGGCATCAAGGTCGGAGATCAAGTATCATTGGAAAATGTTGATGGGATGACCAGAACATTTACGGTTGATGGTATCTGCGAGAATTATGTAAATCATTATGTTTATATGACTAGTGCAGCCTTTAAGAACACTTATGATATTCGAGCTGTGAACAATTCAATATATGTAAAGGTTAGCGAACAATATCAAGATGATGATTCGGTTCCTGCACAAGAAATTAGCAAGCTTGAAGGCGTTGAGACCATGACCTTCAATACTGCTATTCGCAATAATTTCGAAGATATGATAAAGAGCTTAGATTATATTGTCGTCGTGCTGATCATTTCGGCAGGTGCCTTAGCTTTTGTCGTGTTATATAATCTAACCAATGTCAATATTTCGGAAAGAACAAGAGAAATAGCGACCTTGATGGTCTTAGGTTTTAATAATCATGAAGTAAATCGTTATATTTATAATGAAAATATCTTGTTAACCTTGATAGGCAGTGTTGTTGGCCTAGGTTTAGGCAAGATCTTACATTTGACGATAATGGTGGTCGTTGAACTTGATTATGTCATGTTTGGTAGGGTCATCAATAATATCAGCTATGTATATGCAGTAGTTATAACATTGGTATTTGGTATGATCGTTAATCAGGTAATGAAGAAAAAACTACGCAATATTCCGATGGTTGAGTCGTTAAAGAGCGTAGAATGATGCGTTTTGCTTGCAATATTAAAATATTTAAAAGATAATATCATCAGGAGGACTAAATAATGTCAAAAGAATTAAAATTTTATATTTGCGAACATTGCAAAAATGTCATCGTAAAGGTGAGCGATTCTCAGGTTCCTGTTGTTTGCTGCGGATCTCCAATGAAGGAATTAACAGCAAATACTACGGATGCTTCACAGGAAAAACATGTGCCAGTAGTAACCAGAGAAAATAATATCATCAAGGTTACGGTGGGCAGTGAGATCCATCCAATGACCGAAGCACATTATATTGAATTTATTGTCTTAGAAACAGCAAGTGGTTTTAGGGTTGCATATTTAAAACCAAATGATGTGCCAACGGTAGAATTCTATGATGATGAACCTGTTATTGCCGTATATGCTTACTGCAATTTGCATGGTTTGTGGAAAACTAGTATATAATATATCATGATAAAAGATCCGATTATCTGTTCGGATCTTTTTATTTCGGATACATTGCCTTATTCTTTTTTTTGAATTTATGTGCTAATATATAATAGTTGAATATTAAAAGAGGAAATTAAGTAAGATGACAAAACAAGAATTTAGTATAGACTTCCATGGTAGGAAGCTAAAGAGCGAAACAGGCGAAATAGCCAAGCAAGCAGGAGGAGCGGGTTTAGTAAGATATAATGATACGGTGGTACTTTCTTGTGCTACTGCTAATCATGAACCTAAAGATACTGATTTCTTTCCGCTTACTGTAAGCTATGAAGAAAAATTATATTCTGCTGGAAAAATTCCGGGCGGATTTTTACGACGTGAAGGACGACCAAGCGAACACGCTACCTTAACGGCACGTTTGATCGATAGACCTATTCGTCCGTTGTTTGCCGAAGGATTTAGAAATGAGGTTCAAGTGGTAAATACCGTTTTATCAGTTGATCCTGATTGCTCAAGCGAGATGGCAGCGATGTTTGGTGCTAGTTTGGCGCTTTGTATTTCAGATATTCCTTTTAATGGTCCAATTGCCGGCGTTATCGTTGGTAGGGTAGATGGTAAGTTTATCATTAATCCAAGCGTGGAAGAAATGGAAAAATCTGATATCAATCTAACCGTTGCGGGAACGAAAGATGCTATCAACATGGTAGAAGCCGGCGCAAAAGAAGTAAGTGAAGAAGATATGTTGCAGGCCTTGTTATTTGGTCATGAAAATATCAAGATCTTATGTGCTTTCCAAGAGGAGATCATTGCTAAATGTGCTAAAGAAAAGATGGAAGTCGTATTATACGAAATCGATCCAGCCATCAAGCAGTTGGTAGATGAGAATGGCAAGAAAGATATCGAAGAAGCCGTTAGCATCAAAGGAAAATTAGAACGCTATGGCAAGATCGATGAACTAATTGCCAAGATGTGTGATATGGTAGCACAATTACCTTATGAAAGTGAAAAAGCGCAAGATAAAGCTGTAAAACAATGTCGTGAATATTGTGTACAGATCGAGGCTCAAGAAGTACGTCGTTTGATCAGCGTTGATAAGATTCGTCCTGACGGCCGTAAGTTAGATGAGATCAGACCTTTAAATTCACAGGTTGATCTGTTGCCTAGGGTTCATGGAAGTGCTTTGTTTACACGTGGTGAAACTCAGGTTTTATCCGTAACGACCTTAGGGGCTTTAGGTGATAACCAAATCATCGATGATCTGACCGAAGTTGAGGAAAAACGTTTCATGCATCATTATAACTTTCCACCTTATTCAGTCGGAGAAACCGGAAGGATGGGCAATCCAGGAAGAAGAGAAATAGGTCATGGTGCTTTGGGAGAAAGAGCATTGCTACAGGTATTGCCTAGTGAAGAAGAATTCCCTTATTGCATCAGGACCGTTGCAGAAGTATTAGAATCAAACGGAAGCAGTTCACAAGCTAGTATCTGTGCTGGTACGATGAGCTTGATGGCTGCAGGTGTTCCTATCAAAGCGCCTGTTGCCGGAGTTGCTATGGGCCTTATCACATATGGTGATCATTATTCGATCTTAACCGATATTCAAGGTATGGAAGATCATTATGGCGACATGGACTTTAAAGTAGCAGGTACCAAAGATGGTATCACGGCTTTGCAGATGGATATCAAGATTGATGGTATCAATGAAGAAATTTTACGTGAAGCATTGGCCCAAGCTCATAAAGGGCGCTTAGAAATATTGGAAAATATGATGGCATGTATCGATAAGCCACGCCCAGATGTCAGCAAATATGCACCTAAATTAGATTCGATTAAAGTGCCAGTAGATAAGATCCGTGAAGTTATCGGCACCGGCGGTAAGATGATCAATCAGATCATTGCAGAATGTGATCAGGTCAAGATCGATATCGACGATGATGGCAATTGTGTGATCTATCATATGGATCGTGAAATGATCAATAAGGCAAAAGCCATGATCGAAGATATCATCAAAGAAGCTAAAGTCGGAGAAATATATGACGCTAAGGTCGTACGCTTAGAGAAATTTGGAGCATTTGTTGAATTGTTCGCCAATACCGATGCATTATTGCATGTCAGCAAGATCTCATATGAGCGAGTAGAGAAGGTTGAAGATGCTTTGAAGATCGGTGATATCATCAAAGTTATCGTAACCGATATCGATGATAAAGGAAGGATCAATGTTTCGCATCGTGACCTTCTAGAAAAGCCAGAAGGCTGGGATGAACAACAAAAAAATAAGAAGGATAAGCATAAGCCTCAAGGCGAAAAACGCGTATTTAAAAAGCAAGATTAAGGGGAGAATATCCCCTTTTTTTAAGAAGGCAGAACAATGAAGATCAGAAACTATAATAAAAGTGATTTGCCAGTTATTCTAAAACTATTTTATGATACCGTTCATATCGTTAATATCAAAGATTATGACATGCAGCAAGTTAACGCATGGGCTCCTAAAAAAATCGATGAAGCAGCTTGGGATAGGTCCTTATCATCAAGCTTTTGTTTGGTAGCATCGATAGATAAAAAGATCGTGGGATTTGGAAATATCTATGAGGATGGTTATCTTGACCGTTTATATGTTCACCATGCTTATCAAAGGCAAGGCATAGGTAATATGCTTTGTGATGAGCTTGAAAAACATTGTCAAAAGAAGATATATGTTCATGCTTCAACAACGGCGCTACCTTTTTTCAAGATGCGGGGTTATAAGATCGTAAAAAAACAAGAAGTATTTCGCCGGGGATGTTTTATGATAAATTGGCTCATGGAAAAAGATTAATTTTATTTTTTGATAAATATTTGTTAGAATAATGAAGTTATTTGATTTGGAGGAAGATACTATGCGGATGCGTAAAAAGAAATGGGCAATGCCATTTTTGCAGGAAAATCCAGATTTCGTGCTTTTTGATCCCGAAGTTAATAAAGGGAAATGGAAATCTATTTTGGGTAAAGATAAATTACATATCGAAATAGGCTGTGGAAAAGGTGATTATTTTATTACGATGGCAAAGCGCGAAAATGAAGATGGATGGCTTGCAATCGAAAAAGATTATAACTGTGCTGCTGTTGCCGCTAAGAAAGCGCTGGAAGATAAACCAGAAAATGCCTTGATGATTGCCAAAGATGCTCAAGATATCGGCG
>CASGCC010000111.1 GCA_949299585.1 uncultured Bacillota bacterium
AATCGTTGAGATCAAGGTCGAGATTCCTAAAAAATTATCGCGTGAAGAAAAAGAACTGTATCAAAAATTATCAAAAATTCAGCACAGTTCTACAGAGAGCGTGTTTGATAAATTTAAAAAGGCTTTTAAATAAGCCTTTTACTAAACAGATTAATTAGCACTCTAATTATTCAAGTGCTAAAGGAGGTAAGATATGAATATTGAAAAAATGACTGAGCGTCTACAAAGCATCTTACAAAAAGCTATTCAGTTAGCGCAAGAAAGAGGTAATAGCGAACTATGTACCGAACACATCTTGAAAGCAATGAATGAAGATGATGGTATCCAAAGCTTATGGGAAAAACTAAATGTCGATCATCATACCGTAGGAATGATCATCGATGAGTATCTGCGAAAATTGCCAACGGTAAGCAGCAGCAATCTAAATATTAATCGCTTAGTAAATGAAGGATATAATTTAGCTAATAAATGGTCAGTTAAACAGCAGGAAAATTATATGAGCTCGGTTAGCTTGCTGATTGGCTTATTAGAGAATAAATCAGAAGTATCTAAAAAAATCAATGATACATTCGGCTTAACAAGCACTAAGATCGAAAAAGCAGAACTTGAAAGACGAAATAACCAAAAGATGGATACCCAGCAAAGCGAAAATCAGCTTGAGGCATTAAAAAAATATGGAAGAGATCTGGTCAAGGATGTAAAAGATGGTAAGATCGATCCGGTTATTGGTCGTGATGAAGAAATACGAAGGGTAATTGAGATCTTATCTAGAAAGACCAAGAATAATCCAATATTGATCGGTGAACCAGGAGTAGGTAAAACCGCAATTGTTGAAGGATTGGCTTGGCGTATAATGAAACAAGATGTTCCATTAGGATTAAAAAATAAAAAGCTAATTGAATTAGATATGGGATCATTAATTGCCGGAGCAAAATATCGTGGAGAATTTGAAGAGAGATTAAAGGCTGTTTTAAATGAAGTTAAACAAGCTGATGGTAATATCATCTTATTCATTGACGAGATTCATAATCTTGTTGGTGCAGGAAAAACTGAAGGCTCTATGGATGCAGCAAATCTACTAAAACCTATGCTTGCTCGTGGTGAATTAAAGTGCATCGGCGCAACGACCTTTGATGAGTATCGTAAATATATTGAAAAAGATGCAGCCTTAGAGCGAAGATTTCAAAAGATACAGGTTGAAGAGCCTACGGTCGAAGATACAATTTCCATCCTTCGTGGGCTAAAAGATCGTTTTGAGTCTCATCATGGCGTACAGATCTTAGATGAAGCAATTATTGCTAGTGCAACCTTATCTGATCGTTATATAACTGATCGATACTTGCCAGATAAGGCTATTGACCTGATTGATGAAGCTTGCGCATGTGTACGTGTAGAGATGGATTCGATGCCACAGGAACTAGATGAATTGATGCGTAAGATCATGCAATTAGAAATTGAAGAAACGGCGCTTAAAAAAGAAAAAGATGATTTAAAGACCAAAGAGCGATTAGATGATATCCAAAAAGAATTGGCAGATCTAAAAGAAGAAAAGAATATCAAATATCATAAATGGCAAGAAGAAAAACATCGCTTGGATGAAGTTAAGCAATTAAAGGAACAGCTACAAAAAGCACAGCTTGATTTCCAGCAAGCACAAAATGACGCCAAATATGAGGAAGCAGCAAAATTGCAATATCAAACGATCCCAATGTTAGAAAAGAAGATCAAGGAATATAAGCAAAACCAACAAAAGGATAAAGTAATTCAAGAAATTGTTGACCAAGAGCTGATTGCAAAAGTTGTATCGCGTTGGACGCATATCGAAGTTAGCAAATTGATGGCTACACAGCGGCAGAAGATATTAAATCTTGGAAATGTATTGCGAAATAGGGTAATGGGTCAAGATGAAGCCCTATCGTTGGTACAAGATGCTATCATGCGATCGAAAGCCCAGATTCAAGATGAAAATCGGCCATTAGGTTCCTTCTTATTCCTAGGCCCTACCGGTGTTGGTAAGACTGAAGTGGCTAAGGCATTAGCGGAACAATTATTTGATGATGAGTCAAAGATCATTAGGATCGATATGAGCGAATATATGGAAAAGCATGCAGTATCACGTTTGATTGGCGCTCCTCCTGGATATGTTGGTTATGATGAAGGCGGTCAGCTAACAGAAGCAGTTAGACGTAATCCATATTCTATCGTTTTGTTTGATGAAGTTGAGAAGGCTCATCCTGATGTATTTAATGTATTGCTACAGATATTAGACGATGGCAGGATCACGGATTCTAAAGGAGTTACAGTTGATTTTAAGAATACTTTGATCATTATGACCAGTAATTTAGGATCTCGCTATGCATTTGAAGCCGACCGCGAGCAACGAAATGCACATTATGAACAAGAAGTACATAATTTCTTCAAGCCTGAGTTTATCAATCGTATTGATGAGATCGTTGTATTCAATGCTTTGGACGAAAAGGTATTGCCACAGATTGCTAATAAGTTTATAAAATTGCTTGAAGCTCGTTTGAGCAATCGTAATATCAAGCTAGAAATAACTCCGAAAGCAATTGATAGGATCATTGAATTAGGAACTGATCAAAACTTTGGCGCTCGTCCAATGAAACGACATATTCAAAAAGAAGTAGAAACCAAAGTAGCACGCTGCATCTTAGAAAATCCAGATATCGAAGGAAAGACCATTAAGGTAGATGCAGATGAAAATGGCTATTTTACAAAAGTAATGTAAGGAACCTATTTGGTTCCTTTTTATTTTTCATATAAGCATAGGAATAATTTGTAAAGATAAAATTATCTTTTAAAACGATATATTTTGTAATATAATCTTATACGTTGGTTTTACCAATCTAGGAGGAAAGAAAATGAAAAAATTAGTAGTTTGCTTATTAGCAATGCTGATGTTAGCAGGATGTTCTTCTAACACCCAAAACACAACGACGGAAACAACAGCGCCTGAAACAACTTCTGCAGCCCAAACAACTGCTACAACTATTGAGGTAAATGATGAAATGTATACGACTTTTGTTGATAGCTATTATAGCGGCGAACACATGACTGATTATACTTCTTCAAATAATCCATATGTTTTCTCTGATGCTGAAGAAGCAAATATGGCATTGATTTCAGCTCATTTAGGCTGTGATGAGATTACTGAAGATGAAACGGTCTTAAAAGCGATCCAAGATTATCAAGCAGAACAAGTTGCTGCCTTTGAAGCATTGTTGCGTTCATTTGCTCCAACCTTAGATGAAAGCGCATCATATGACAATGCAAAAACGATCATCATGCTTAAAGATGCAGCAAAGGATCTAATGTATATCAATAGCGATGGTTATGTTAAGATCGTTATGGGGGATGCCCGCGCAACATTTAAATTAAGCGATGAGGAATTAAATTCATTAGTAACATTCTTAAGTGATAATGCAGCTTTCTATGAAACTATGGAAGTTTGCCAAGTTGCTGTCGAATAATCAAACGATAAAAAATGCTTTGAATTTATAATTAATAATTTCAAAGCATTTTTATTTTTCTAAAAGATGTTCTTGCAAAAAGTGAGCTAAGCCATCATTGATATTTGCTTTGATGATCTCGTTTGCATTTTTTTTGGTCTTTTCCATGCCATTTTTCATCGCACAGCTATAGCCGCATGTTTGCAATAATTCTATATCATTTTCACCATCGCCAAAGCCGATACATTCACTGGCGTTTATATTTTCTTTTTTTAGTACTTGTTTTAATCCATTACCTTTGCTGATAGAGGCATCCAATACTTCTAACCAATTAGGACTTACGCGAAAGCATCTATATTGTGGAAAGGCATGATTTAATTCGTTAATTAGACATGAGATCTGTTTTTTTGGGCCAGCGAAGCATATTTTACCGATCGTATCGATGCCGCACTTTTTGATATCTAAGTAATAGGCTTTTTTAAAGCCTTTTTTTTGTTTGCCGATCCAGCGAAATTGTTCTAATAAATTATATGCAATTCCAAATAAGATATCGCGCTTGCTAAAGACGGCAACTGAACATTTATCATCATGAAGATTACATACAACATGGTATTTTTTGGCAATACCATAGATTTTGAAGATGTCTTCTTTATCTAATGCTTTATTGATGATGGTTTCATTAGTATGTTTGTTTTTGATCATCTGTCCATTCATACCGATAGCCCAATCATATGGAATATCATTACAAGTAATGGAAATTGATCCAAGAGGTCGACCAGAATTAATGACGATAATGATTCCTTTATCATGCAACTGTTGCAAAATATTTATAGTGAAAGCTGATGCTTTGCCATTGGGCATAAATAAAGTACCGTCAAGATCTGTTGCTATCATTTTTACTTTGTTAAAATCAAATTTTTCCATGCAACAATTTTATCATAAAAATAAAAAAGGAGTATAATAAAAATAGGAGAATGATATGGATAAAATTGAAATTACTGCGAAGAAATTAAATGAAAATCATTTTATTGCCAAAATATTTTCAACTCGTGAAGAAGCGTTAGGTTATCTTCAGCATCAATTAAATGGAACAATAGGTACAGGTGGTTCCGTAACCTTAGAACAAATCGGATTAATATCATGGCTGCGCGAAAGCAATCTAACTTTTTTTGATCGTGAAAACGCCAATGATCTTGATGCATTATTTAGGATGATGCTTAGCGCGGATTGTTATGTCATGAGCGCTAATGCCATAACGATGGATGGTGGGCTATATAATGTAGATGGCAGAGGAAATAGGGTTAGCGCACTGACATATGGACCTAAAAAGGTGTATGTCGTGGCTGGTCAAAATAAGATCGTCAAAGATATCAATGAAGCTGTATCACGGGTAGAAAATATAGCTGCCGTTAAAAATTGTATTCGTCTGCATAAAAAAGCTCCTTGCGTGCAAACAGGGCATTGCATTCACTGTAACTTTGATGATACAATTTGTAGCAGCTTTGTTTATACAAGACGAAGCCATGTACCTAATAGGATCGAAGTCCTGTTGGTTAGAGAGGATCTAGGATATTAATGGATTTTTTAAATAATATATTATTAGGATTATTTTTAGCTTTGGCAGTTTATTTATCTTATGGATTTATTAAGACGCGTAAGGAAGTAGCGATTGCAGCTCCTAAGATCGATAAGACTAAATTGATCTTGTTTGGTGTCTTAATGGTCATGAATGTTTTGACATTGATAGTAAATAATACTTGGCTGGATATTTTTCGCACGATCATCATAACATATGTCATTATCATGATGTTCTTATTAAAAGATGGTATCGGAGAGCGAGGGATAGTCGCTAATTCTACCTTTGTTAGCTATGATGATATCGAAATTTATGATTATGAGAATATCAAAAATGGTTTCAAGGTATATTTCGGCTATCGCAGTGCCAGTGAAAGAAAAAAACAAAAAGCTATTTATGAAGCAAGCATTATCTTTGACAACAAGCAGGAAAAAGAAGTAAAAGATAAATTGCAGCAAAAACTTGCAAAGAAATATCGAAGGATGAAAAAATCTTAAAAAGATATTTAAATAATTAACAAATTAT
>CASGCC010000112.1 GCA_949299585.1 uncultured Bacillota bacterium
TTACTCCATCATTCCCTTCATCTCCCAAACAGTTCTTTACTGTTTTAATTTGTTTAAAACAGCACGCCTAACCTTTTCAGTTAGAAACGTGTCGCACCGCGATCATAATCGTACTTCATGGCATTGGCGGCAATTGATCGTAGCTTGCGAATGCGTGATCTTTTTGATCGTTGGTTTTTTGCCTTTAGAACATGATGCCAATATCTTGGCAAATGTCTTGGTGTCTTTTAGCTGCGCGATGCAGGCAGAGACCTTTAGCAAAGTTTTGGGCAAACCCTTTTCTTCCATCATGTGTACCGGAAATTTAAAAAGCGGTACCGAGCATTTATATCATGCTTTGAAAGAACATGATATAAGGCGCTTAGCCAAGGTAAAGGATTATTTTTTGATCATTGCCTTTTTCATCTTGGGGGCATTGCTAGGAGCCTTTGCGACATCTTTCATGAATGAAAAAGGAATCTTTCTCCCATTGATCATCATGGTTGGAGCCATCATCATGATGTTTCAGCAAGAAGCAAGATAAAAGCATATGTTAAGTAAGTAAGTAATATGTTATAATATTTAAGATTTAGAAAGGTGGTTCAAGAAATGAATTTAGTTGAAGGCGCATTTCCGTTTTTTGTCCTGCCTTTTATTTTAAGCTTGGTCTTGGTCCCGCTATGTAAGAAGATCGGTTTTAGCTTGGGGGTCTATGCCCAAGAAAATAATCGTACCGTTCATCATGGCAAGATCGTTAGGATGGGCGGGGTCGCTGTTTTTGTGGCTTTTATGATCGCTATGGCGGTCTTTGTCAAAGCAGATACGACCTTGAATGCGATCTTGATCGGTGGCGCGGTGGTCTTTGCTGGGGGCATCATTGATGATATCTATAATTTAAAGCCGTTATATAAATTGTTGTTTGAAATTGCAGGGGCTTTGATTGCTTTGATCGGCGGTCAGCTTTATATTCAAACGTTTTATCTGCCTTTTGGTTTGGAATTCAACAATTTGATCTTTAACTTTTTGGTTTCCTTTGTTTGGATCGTTGGTATTACCAATGCGATCAATCTGATCGATGGTTTGGATGGCTTATCTAGCGGTATTAGTTTTATCGTTTGCTGTGTCATCGGCTTGTTGGGCTTTTTCTTGGGCAGAAGAGATATTTGTATCTTAGCTTTGATCTTAGCTGGATCGATCTTGGGCTTTTTGCCTTATAATTTTCATCCGGCTTCGATCTTTTTGGGGGATTGCGGGGCTTTGTTCATTGGCTACATGTTGGCTTGTGTTTCGCTGCTTGGCTTTAAGACCGCGGCAGTAGTAACTTTGGCCTTGCCAATCTTGATGATGTTCATACCGATCAGCGATACGCTGTTAGCAATCGTTAGAAGGAAACTGAAAGGTCAAAAGATCTCGGAGGCTGATAGAGGGCATCTGCATCATACCTTGATGTTCAAGGTGGGCTTAGGACATCGCAATACGGTAATTGCCTTATATATCGTTACCGCCTTATTTGGCTTGAGCGCATTGGTGATATTCTTCAACGAGGATCTAGGCTTGATCTTGGTGGTGATCTTGCTGATAGCATTTGAGATCTTTATCGAAGCTACTGGCATGGTCAATGAAAAATTCCATCCGGTCATCAGTACTTTTAAGAAAATATTTAAACGCCAACAGGATAAATGATCAAACCTCCTTATATATAACATAAGGAGGTTTTTATGAATTATAATAGCGTCGAACAGGTCTTAGGAGGGCAGGTACCAGAAGGAATATTTGTAAAAGATCATGCTTGGCATGCTTATCTTAACTCTAAAAGGGTCGTATATGATGGGATAGATCAAAAGAATGTCGATTATAATATGATCTCAGAAGCTAATTGGCTATTACGCAAAGATGGTTTATCATGTGAAAAATTTGGGATCAATGTGGAAGTTGGGAATATCTGTTTCATTGATTTTGGTCAGGCATATCTAAATGAGATCGGATATCAGCACTTTGGTTTGATCATGTCGTTTTGTCAAAAGAAAGCACTGGTCATACCAATGACCAGCAATGTCGTTCAATATGAACATGCTTATGATCCATTAGATAATCCCCAAGGTAAGAAAAATCTATTTCGCTTAGGCAGCATCAATGGGATGAAGCATATTGTTCAAAAAAATTCGCAAGCAATTATTAACGATTATGTTTAATTTATAGTTGCGAAAAAGTAAAAGTAATGATATTATATTTAGGCATTTAAGCCTTACTTTAAGCACGCTTGTTTGTTTAAGGCGGAAGGGAGAACAAAAATGAAAAAAGGAATTCATCCAGAATACAACAAATGTAAAGTTATTTGCACTAGTTGCGGAGCTGAATTTGAATCAGGTTCAACAAAGAAAGAAATCAAGGTAGATACTTGTTCAAATTGCCATCCATTCTTTACTGGAAGACAACGTTTTGCGGCTGCTCAAGGTCGTGTTGAAAAGTTCAATAAGAAATATGGACTTAAATAATAAGGATGCAAATCCTTATTTTTTTTAGCGTGAGGAATTGATTTATGAGCATGATGTATAATCAATACCGCCCAGGATGGGTGGAAGTAATTGCCGGCTGTATGTTTGCCGGCAAGACCGAAGAATTGATCCGAAGGATCAAGGTCTTAGAATTTGCCAAGAAAAAGATCGTTGTATTCAAACCCAAGATCGATAACCGTTATAGCGATACGATGGTCGTATCGCATGCGGGCAGCAAGGTGGAATCAATCGTTGTCGATAGAGCTAGTGAGATCTTAGAACAGGTAGATATCAATGTTGATGTCGTTGCCATTGATGAAGTACAATTTTTTGATGAAGATATCGTGGAAGTTTGTGATATACTAGCTAGTGAAGGGAAAAGGGTCATCGTAGCCGGCTTAGATACCGATTTTCGTGGCGAGCCGTTTGGCATGATGGCTACCCTGATTACCAAAGCGGAGTTTGTAACCAAGCTAACAGCAGTGTGCAATCGCTGTGGAGCGCCGGCAACCCGTACCCAACGCTTGGTAAATGGCAAACCAGCCAAATGGCATGATCCTCTGGTCTTGGTCGGAGCTAGCGAAGCTTATGAAGCTAGATGTCGTCATTGCCATGAAATAATTGATAAACCTAGCAAACTAAAAAGGAGGTAAGCAATATGGACGCATTGGTCGAAAAACTTCAAGAATATGAAGATCGTTACAATGAAATAAATGATCTGATGGTTAGTGATGAGATCATCAATAAGCCAAAAGAAATGGCTAAATTAGCCAAGGAACAGGCTTCGATCAAACAGATCGTCGATGCCTATGAAAATTTGAAAAGCATCAACAATAATTTGGAACAAGCTCATGAAATGTTAAAGGAACATGATGAGGAACTAAAAGAAATGGCGAAGATGGAACTAGAAGAACTAGAGCCAAAAAAAGCTGAGCTATTGGAACATATCCAATTGTTGCTGATACCTAAAGATCCTAATGATGATCATAATGTTATCATGGAGATCCGAGGAGGTGCCGGTGGAGATGAAGGCAATATCTTTGCTGGTGATCTATATCGAATGTATTGTAAATATGCGGAATCTAAAGGCTGGAAGGTGCAATTGCTAGAAGCAAGCGAATCGGAAGCCGGCGGGTTTTCCCAGATCATCTTTGCCATCAAAGGAACAGATGTTTATCGGGAACTAAAGTTTGAATCTGGAGCCCATCGTGTTCAGCGTGTTCCTAAGACCGAGACACAAGGCAGGATCCATACCTCAACGGCGACCGTACTATGCCAACCAGAAGCTGAAGATGAAGATATCGAGATCCCAATGAGCGATCTGACGATCGAGACCCATCGTGCCAGCGGAGCCGGCGGTCAGCATATCAACAAGACCGATAGTGCTGTGCGTATCGTGCATGTGCCTACCGGAATCACGGTCAACTGCCAAGAAGGACGCAGTCAGATCGAAAACCGCGAGACCGCATTGCGTTTGATCAGATCTCGGGTATATGAAGAAATGCAAAGGATCAAGGAAGAACAAGAAGGTAAGGAAAGAAGAGCTAAATTAGGTACTGGTGATCGTTCGGAGAAGATCCGTACCTATAACTATCCGCAAAATAGGGTTACCGATCATCGCATCGGCTTGACCATTACCCAGCTAGATCGCATCATGGAAGGCAAGATGGATGATATCATTGCTGGTTTGTTGGCGGAAGAACAGAAACAGCGCTTGAAAGAGGCCTAATAGATGACGACCTTTAATCAAGCCGTCCATGCGGCTAAGCAAGCTTGCGAAGCTCAAGGCATTCCTGCAGAAACGGTAATGAGCTATCTTTTTGAGATCGCAAATATGGAAAAATATAATTTATATATGCAGTTTGATGAGGAAATGCCTGAAAGTTTATATGAGCAATTTAAGGCAGGGGTCCAAAGGATCATCGATCATGAACCCCTGGCGCATGTCTTAGGCTATTCTTGGTTTTACGGCTATAAATTCAAGATCAATGAAGATGTCTTGATCCCACGCTATGAGACCGAAGAATTGGTAGCGCAGATCTTAGCGCGTAAAGATCAATATTTCAAGGATCAGCAGGTAACGGCCATCGACGTGGGTACTGGTAGTGGCGCTATTGCGATTTCCTTAAAAAAGGAAGAGGATAGCATTGCCATGTATGCCAGCGATATCAGCGAAAAAGCGATCGTAGTAGCTAAAGAAAATGCTGTCGCTAATGATGCCAAGGTCGAATTTATGGTGGGTGATATGTTATCTCCTTTTATCGAAAGAAAGATGAAGGTCGATATCCTGGTATCTAATCCGCCATATATTCCTAATGATGAAAAACTGGAGACGGAAGTTGTCGATCATGAACCCCATGTTGCATTGTTTGGTGGCAATGATGGCATGGATTTCTATCGTATCATCTTAAAGAATTGTCATCATTTGTTAAAACCTAGAAGTTTCATGGCTTTTGAGATCGGTTTTGATCAGTTTGCCGCTTTAGAACAAGAAATAAAAAAATATTGCCCTGAGGCAACATATGAGATCGTAAAAGACATCAACGGTAAGGACCGGATGCTGTTCGTATATTTTAACCTTGCTTAAAGCAAGGTTTTTTTATATCAGATAAAGGATGATCAAAAAAAGGATATTAGCAGCCGTAAAGATCAACAGATATTTATTTTTTAGCTGAGGATATTTATTAGCGATCTGTTTATAGGAAATCAAGCTAGCCATCGAAGCAATAAGGGTTCCTAAGCCCCCAAGATTGGTACCGATGATCAGATCCTTAAGATTGGCGGTATAGTTAGCTAATAACATTGCACAAGGAACATTGCTGATGACTTGGCTTAATAAGATGCTGATCATTTTTTCATTGCCGCTAAGGATCGTTTTGATCATATTATCAATAGCTGGAAGATGCTTGATATTGCCAACAAAGATAAAAAAGAAGATAAAGGTCAGCAAAAGCGAATAATCAACCTTGCTTAGCAAGCTGCGGTTCTTGATGATGATCATCACCAAAACGATGATAAAAAGGTATAGATGTGGCAACAGCTTCGCAACGCACAGCAAGCACAAAACAAATAAGCATAGATAATATGCAATATCCCCTTTGTTAAGCTTTAATTCATCCTTCATGATCACTTTTAAAGAGCTTTGAGGATAGCCAAACAATACGGCGATCACCAACATGATCAAAGCTGCTAAGGTAAATGGCAGCATCAAGCGTAAAAAGGCCAGGATATCCATTTGTGACAAAGAAAAAAGATAAAGATTTTGGGGGTTGCCGATCGGGGTAAACATGCTGCCAAGATTAGCAGCGATCGTCATCAAGGTAATCGTATAACAAAGCTTGCTAGTTTGATTAGCCATTTCTAAGATCATGATGGCAAATGGCACAAAGGTGATCAACGCAACATCGTTGGTGATCAGCATGCTGCTAAAAAAACAAAGCAGGACCAAAGTAAGGATCAGCGTTTTCTTGGTCGTGACCTTGCTAAGGATCAAGCTGCCGATATATTCAAAAAAGCTAAGATCTTTTAAACCTTCGATGATGACCATCAAACAAAATAACAAGATCAAGGTATTAAAATCGATATAGCCAAGATATTCGCCATTAGGTATCACGATGAAGCATGAAAGCATGGCTAATACCATCGCCGTAGTTAACACGACATCTTTTTTTAGAAATGCCCCTAATTTCTTAAACATATAATGCCCCCTAAAATAACAGAATTCATTATAGTTTTATGCTAGATGGATGTCAAATAAAAAAAGACAAGGAGCTAAGCTCTTTGTCAATAGTTCTTACGTTGATTTGCGTTCAATAAACGTTTAAACACGCTAAGATTCAAGGTTTGATATAAGATCAAGAATACCCCGCTGCCAACCATCAAAAATAAGCTGCCAGCTGTTAAGATCTCACTAAGCGGATAAAAGACCCAGAAAAGATCATCGATGATCGCTGGCACAAATACGCCCAAGATAAATAAGGCAATGGCTAAGATGATGCGATTGCTTTGATTAGCTTGCCACTTGTTATACTCATCATTGATAAGATCGTAGTCTGCTTCGCTAAGTTCAAGGTTGATCAAGATGTTGCGATCATTTTTGATCAAGTTGCTGCCTTTGATGATCAAAACGACACCAGCAAAGATCATGAAGATCATCATCAAGATACCGACGCTTGGCAAATAAAAGATCTCATCCATGATGATCAATGGCAAGATCGAAGTGATGAATAAAAAGACCGCAAAGGCCAAACGATTATTAAAGGCTTTACGATTGCTGATATAATCGATGATTGCGCTGGTAGGAGTATGTAAACCATATATTTCCATCAAGGTTTTGTTCAATGGTGGTTTTTTTTCACGGCGATTATTTTCTTCTTGTTCTTTTTCCGCTAAGATCTTGGAAAGTTCTTGGCTGTCTACTTTGCTTGCTGTTTCTTGAAATTCTTTTTCCATATCTGATCAATCCTTTTAATGGTTAAATTATAGCATAATTTGTTAAAAATATATGCTATACTTAAAAAAACAAAGAAGGTATATCATGAAAAGTATAACAATTAGAGATGAATATATAACCCTGGGACAGTTTCTGAAATTTGCGGGAATTGTCGGTAGTGGAATTGATGCCAAAATGGTTATTAAAGATGGCATGGTCAAAGTCAATGGGGAAGTGGAAACCAGACGTGGTAAGAAACTACGCTCAGGTGATCAGGTTGAGTTTGAAAAGGACATTTATGTAGTTCATGCAGATCAATAACATTGATGTTTCTCATTTTCGCAACTATCACCATTTTTTTATTGAATTTGATAAAGGAGTTAATATTCTGATTGGTGGCAATGGACAAGGGAAAACCAATCTGATCGAAGCCATTTATCTGCTTTCGGTCTGTCGTTCTTTTCGTACGCGAATCAATGATCAGATGATTGGTTTTGACAGTGAGTTTGCCAGAGTGAAAGGGGAAGTCTATTCCAATGCCAGAATACATTCTTTAGAAGTTTTTTTATCTAAAAATGTAAAACGGGCCAAGGCCGATGGCAGTGATATATTAAAAATATCTGATTATGTAGGGTATTTAAATACGGTTGTCTTTGTTCCTGATGATCTTTCACTGGTCAAAGGTTCACCCAGTACCAGAAGA
>CASGCC010000113.1 GCA_949299585.1 uncultured Bacillota bacterium
TTTATAATTTTTAAAAATATCTTTGTTGAAAAGCTTTTCTTTAAGTTCAGCTGCTTTGATGATATCACATTCAAAATTTAAGGCTTTTATAAGCTTAACATATATGCTTCGAAGATATTCTGCATAGATAGAGATGCTTAAGATGATTGAGGAAAGAAGGGAATAAGCAATTTTTCCTTCAATTATTGGTGTTTCAATTATTTTGTAGATATTAAAAACCAAAAAAATGCCATATATGGTAAAAATGAAAATTTTACGGGTATGTTCATCAAAAGAAAAGCTGCTAAATAATCGTTTCATAAATATCGCTCCTTGTTTGTTTTCATTATAAGAGACAAATGAACATTATTCAATGAAAAAATCAGAAAAAGTTCATAAAAACGCAAGTATAAAGATTAGTATTTGCAAAAGTTCATATAAATCGCAAATCGATCATAAATAACAATTGTGTCTAAATAGAAAATATAATATCATTTCAGTGTAGTAAAAAGACGTCTTAATACTTAAAATAGAAAGGTAAGTAAAATGAGCAAGATCGATGAAATTACAAGAGAAAAATGGATATTAGGTACATTTCCAGAGTGGGGAACATGGCTTAATGAAGAAATTGAAAACGAGATCGTTAATCCAGGTTCGGTTGCAATGTGGTGGTTAGGATGCACAGGTATCTGGTTTAAAACACCAGGTGGTGCGAATGTTACAGTTGACTTATGGGCTGGAAATGGAAAGCGTACACATGGTGATGGTAAGATGAAGGTTGGTCATCAAATGGCAAATATGTGCGGTTGTCGTAATATGCAGCCAAACCTTAGAGCGGTACCATTTGTTATCGATCCATTTGCTGTCAAGCAGGTTGATGCTGTTTTAGCAACTCATTACCACCAAGATCATATGAGTGCAGAATTTGCTGCTCATGTCATTCAAAGCAATATGATGACTATTGATGAACATAACAATGAGATTCCTGTTCCTTTCATCGGGCCAAAGAAATCTGTTGAATTATGGCAAAAATGGGGAGTACCAGCTAACAGATGCGTAACGGTAAAACCTGGCGATATCATTAAGATAAAAGATATTGAAATTGTGGTCCTAGATTCTTTTGATAGAACTTGTATCACTACGACCGATTCACAAGATGCTGACCGCGAAGATCTTTGGGGCAAATGTCCAATGGATATGGATGAAAAAGCAGTCAATTATTTGATAAAGACTCCTGGAGGCAATATCTATCATAGCGGTGATTCTCATTATTCGATTTATTATGCTAAACATGGAAAAGATCATCAAATCGATGTTGCGTTTGGATCATATGGTGAAAATCCTATTGGCATGCAAGACAAGATGACTAGTATTGATATCTTGAGAATGGCAGAAGCTTTAAGATGCGAGGTAGTAATTCCGATCCACTATGATGTATGGACGAATTTTAAAGCTGACCCTAAAGAAATCACTATGCTTTATGATTATAAAAAGGATGCCTTAGATTATCATTTTCATCCATTTATTTGGGATGTGGGCGGAAAATACGTTTATCCGCTTGATAAAGAAAAACGTGAATATCATTATCGTCGTGGTTTTGAAGATTGTTTTGAAGAAGAGCCAAACGTGCCATTTAGATCTGTTTTATAGCAGGTGACGATAATGTTAAAACAGATCATAGATAATGGATATTATAGCTTTGAAGAAGGCTTTGACAGTTGGGAAGACGCTGTCAAAGCCAGCTATCAACCCTTGCTTAAAAAGCATATCGTTGAAAAATGTTATATCAATGCAGTTATTGAATGCATAAAAAAATATGGACCATATATCGTCATCATTCCCAATGTGGCAATGCCTCATTCAACAGAAGGAGCTCTAGGATGCCATGGAACTGCCATAGCCTTTATGAAAGTGAAAAAGGCGGTTGATTTTGATCCTCAGGATAATGACAAGAAAGCGATGCTGTTTTTTAGCCTTGCTGCGACCGATCATCATGAGCATTTGCGTAATATTCAGGAGTTAATGGAAACATTGATGAATGAAGAATTATTAGATGCCTTGATGAAAGCGGATACATTGGAAGATTTTAAAAAAATTGCCGACAAATATGAAGATTAATTAAGGAGATAATTATGGATTATATATTAAATATTTGGAATTTCTTTGCAGCAAATATATTGACACAACCAGCGTATTTTATTGGCTTTATGGTTTTGGTAGGATATTTATTGCTAAAAAAACCAGTATATGAGGCTTTAAGTGGATTTATCAAGGCTACTGTAGGTTATTTGATACTTAGTGTTGGTTCTGGAGGATTAGTAAGTAATTTTAGACCTATCTTAGTAGGACTAAAAGATCGTTTCAATCTAGATGCCATGGTAATCGATCCTTATTTTGGTCAAAATGCTGTTACAGCGGGAATCGAAGAACGTTTTGGACGAACTTTCTCACAAGTTATGTTGTTGCTGTTGATTGCTTTCATCATGAATTTATTGTTGGTTCGTTTTAAAAAATATACTAAATTACGTGCAGTATTTACTACTGGTCATGTACAGCTGCAGCAAGCTTCAACCGCGTTTTGGCTGATCTTGTTCTGCTTCCCACATCTGGGTAATGTGCAGACATTGATCATCATGGGCTTGATCTTAGGTTTATATTGGGCAGTTGGCTCTAATTTGACCGTAGAATGTACGCAAGAATTAACCGAAGGAGGAGGTTTTGCGATTGCGCATCAACAAATGTTTGGAATTGCTTTATTTTCAAAATTAGCAGAAAAGTTTAAAAGTGATTCATCTCGCAAGATCGATGACATCAAGTTTCCAGGTTTCTTGTCAATTTTTAATGAAAACATGGTTTCTACTTCAGTACTGATGTTTATCTTTTTTGGTGCCATATTGCTTGTTTTAGGTAAACCATATCTGGTTGAAATGGGCTTCTTAAAGGAATCATCAAACTTCTTCTTTTATATCATGACTACTTCCTTAAATTTTGCAGTTTATTTAGCAATATTACAATTAGGTGTGCGTACTTTCGTTACAGAATTAACTAATTCTTTCCAAGGTATTTCTAACTCTTTCCTTCCAGGGGCAGTACCTGGTATTGATTGCGCAGCAGTATTTGGCTTTGGAAGCGCAAATGCTGTGACAGTAGGTTTCTTGATGGGAGCATTAGGACAATTTTTAGCTATTTTGATCTTGTTGCTTATGAAATCACCAACTTTGGTAATTGCAGGATTTGTTCCGGTCTTTTTCGATAATGCTGTAATAGCAACTTTTGCTGATAATAGAGGAGGCATAAAAGCAGCCATGTTCTTTCCATTTGTTTCAGGACTTATTCAGGTCTTTGGATCAGCTTTGATTGCTGGGTGGGTAGGCTTGGCGCCTTATGGTGGATATCTTGGAATGTTTGACTGGGCAACTGTATGGCCTGCATTCACAGTTATCATGAAATATGTAGGATATGCCGGAGTAGCAATCGTTGTGTTGGTACTAATTGCAATTCCTCAACTTCAATATCTAAGACATCCAGAAACTTATTTCTTGATTACCGAAGATTATGAAGCATATCTAGAAAAAATAAATAAAAAGTAAAGGAGCAAAATTCATGACAGGTAAATTAAAAATATTGGTGTGTTGCGGAAATGGTGCAGGAACCAGCATGATGATCAAGCTAAATGTTGAAAAAGCTGTAAAAAAACTCAATCTAGACGTTCAGCAAATTCACCATTGTGCCATATGTGAGGGAAAATCAGCGGCAGGACAATTTGATATCGTTCTATGTTCCAAAAATTTTATTCCGATGTTTGCGGATGCAGAAAAAAAAGGAACTATAATTGTTGGTCTTAAAAATGTAATGTCTATCAAAGAAATTGAAGATGGTTTAAGAACAGCTGTGGAAAGTTTATAAAATAAAAGCTGCTTTGCAGCTTTTATTTTAAAAAGAAAGGAATTATCTTAAAGGAAAGATATGAAAATAACAAAAATACATTTAGATGATATTAAAAGATGTTATTGCGCAAGCAATATTAAGATTAAAAATGATAACTATCTTATTTTAGCTAGTGAGGATCCTCATGTTTTGTGTGCAATGTATAGCGGAGAAAATTTTTCAAAAAAAGAAATAATTTGGACCGATGCCGGCGGCTGTATGTCGATCATTCCAGTGCCAGAACATGAAGGAGAGTTTTTAGCTGTGCAAGAGTTTTACTTAAAGGTTACTCAAAGTAAGGCGAAGATCGTATGGGGAAAACGTACAACTAACGGATGGTTAATAAAAGATATCCTTAAATTGCCATATATCCACCGCTTTGATATATACCGTAAAAATGGCATCAACTATTTTATCGGTGCTACGATCGCCACTAGCAAGCAAGATAAGAATGATTGGAGCGTTCCCGGAAGGATATATGTTGGTGTTTTGCCGGATGATCTAAATGAAGAATTAAAAGTTGAAATACTAGTTGATGGTTTATATCGAAACCATGGTTATTGGCATGATATAGATGAAGAAGGTAATGATGTAGGCTATTTTGGTAGTGATCTTGGCATCATAAAGATTACTCCCCCATCTAGGATTGATGGTACTTGGTCTATAGAGCATGTCATGGAAGGTAATATTGGCGAAATTGCTTTGGTGGATATCGATGGTGATGGAGAAAAAGAAATTATGACGATCGAACCTTTTCATGGCTCAGCAATAAAGATTTATCACAAAAATGACCATAAATATGAATGTGTTTGGCAATATGATAATGAGATAGAATTTGCTCATGCGTTGGTTGGATGCCAATTACGTAATCGTTCGACTTTTGTTGCTGGTGTCAGAAGAAAAAAAGCAGAGCTGATGTATGTTAGCTATCAAGATGGCAAATATATTGCAAATATCATTGAAGAAGGTGTTGGCCCGGCAAACATCTGCGTAGTTAATGAAGATGACCGTGATCTAATAGTAGCAGCTAATCATACTTGCAATGAAGCTGCGGTTTACGTGGTAGAAGATGAATAATTAGGAGAAAAATATGTTGGAAGATTTAAAAAAAGAGGTTTTAGAAGCTAATCTGTTATTGCCAAAATATGGTTTGGTAACTTTTACTTGGGGCAATGTTTCAGCTATAGATCGCGTTAAAGGGCTGATCGTCATAAAGCCTAGCGGTGTCGAATATGAAAAAATGCAGCTAGAAGATATGGTAGTCTGCGATATAACAGGACAAATAGTTGAAGGCAGTTTAAAACCTAGCAGCGATCTAATGACTCATCTAGAATTCTATAAAAACTTTCCGAATATAGGCGGTGTAGTACATACGCATTCTCGCTGGGCAACGACATTTGCACAGGCTGGTAAAGATATTCCTGCTTATGGCACAACACATGCTGATTATTTTTATGGAGCCATTCCTTGTACACGTTTGATGCGTGAAGAAGAAATAAATGGCGAATATGAACTAGAAACAGGAAAGGTAATCGTTGAAACCTTTAAGCAAAGGAAAATCAATGCAGATGAAG
>CASGCC010000114.1 GCA_949299585.1 uncultured Bacillota bacterium
TTGCTTATTATAATACTGATAGGCACATTGTTGCAGGTTATTATAGGCGTGTCTTTTCCAATACGATCATTACCGGAATCGATCCTGCTACTGATATCATGGCTTTAGCAATTCTTGATAGTGAAGTAATATGTGAAGCAGGCGGTGGCAATCGTGGAATGTTTCAAATGATCGATATGCAAAATGGTCGAGCATTAAGTTTTAATGAAATTGCCATCATATACAATTTAAACATTACCAAGATACAAGATTTTTATGAACAAAATAAATATACGATTTTCACCAATAATTCCTGCCATGCCGCTCTTTTTGAAAGTCCTGAAAATCACACACTGATTTATGATGGCAAGATATATTTTTTGACCTATCAGCCTGCTGAACATGGCGGAACATCTGCTATCAGCTTTCCAATCGAAGCATTTCAATAAGAACTTTTATACGTAATAATTATCATATAAAACATTATATGAATATCAGCACTACAAAAGTTTTATCATTGATCTCTTTGTAACAAAAAAAGCATCCCAAGGATGCTGATTTGCAATTACATAAATAATATTTTAATCAAAGATCTTGGTCTTTTTCGCTAAAGATCTAACCAAGATGTAACCAACGATAACCGAAACCAGCTCGCCAACCGCAACCTCGATGCCGCTGATGATGCTGCCCATCAATACTGCGTTAGGAAACAGCACATATCCTAGCTCAGCTCCGATGATGACGCCATTGAAGATCACCGGCATCAAGATAGCTAAGACCGGAATATCTTTTACTTTATAATTTCTTAATTTATATGTCAGGATGGCTGCAAGCGCTGTTGCCAACGTTCCAACGAAAACATCCATGAAACCTAAAACATTTACGCCGATAAAAGCGCCGATAAAATTGGTCAAAAAACAACCTAAGATAACGCCATACACGCTAGGTGCATAGATCAGCGGCAGCATCGTCAAACACTCCGCGATACGTATTTGGATATTGCCAAAAGACAATGGTGCTAAAGCTAGGCTTACCGCGCAATACATTGCGCCAATAATGGCAATGATGCAGAAATTCTTTACCTTCTGATTCATTTTAAATTTTCTCCTTGTTTTGTTTATTGTCAGGTAATTGCGACTGACGGGTATTATCTTAGCACTTTATCGCCGATTTTTCAATTCCTTGACCATAAAAGTCATTCCGATCGTTTTAGCATCGGTTATTTTTTGATCCATGATCATCTCGACAAGTTCATCTAAAGCATATTTTTCCAAGACGATATTTTCATCTTCATCAAAATGCTGCCCAACAAATTTGCCAGCGGTAGCATAGTACATGCCGATCCTTTCCGTATCATAAGCAGGTGTTGGTGCCATCTCTCCTAGATAAACCCAATTTTCCCCTTCATAGCCGGTCTCTTCGATGATCTCGCGTTTAGCAGTAAGCAGATCATCTTCGCCGGCTTCTTTTTTCCCTGCTGGAAATTCTAGCGTTTCTTTTCCTTGACCATAACGAAATTGTCTGACCATAAAAAATTTACCATCATTATCTTCTAAAGCGATGCCAACACCCCCGGGATGTTCTACTACCTCCCGCCAAGCTTTTTGACCGTTTGCTAATAAAGCTTCATCTAGACGAACATTAATGATCTTACCGCGATATTTGTAATCCGCACTAATTTGCTTTTCGGTTAATTCTTTCATTATTTTAAGCTCCTTTTACGATAAATTTTCTTCTAACGATCAAATAGCACAAACAATGGATGCCAGCTGTCAAGGCCCAAGAAATCGGATAGGAAATATATAACATAAATTGCGTATGATAAGCGGCAAAGATCGTAAAGATCCATACGATCCTAAATAAACAAGCACCCGTCAAGCTAACGATCATTGGCATGATCGAATATCCCATGCCTCTTAAGCTGCCAACAAATACATCCATCAAGCCGCACAAGAAATATGGAGCACTAACCAGCATCAAACGATTGATGCCATATTCGATGACCGCAGGATCATTAGTATAAATGCTAAGCAATTGATGACCAAAAACATAAGCTCCTACGCCCATGATCAAACCAATGGCTGTCACTACGATCAAGCAACGAATCAAGATCTTATCAACACGATGATAATTCTTAGCTCCCATATTCTGACTAGTAAAGGTCAAGGCTGCTTGATATATCGAGTTCATAGCTACATATACAAAGCCTTCGATATTAGCTGCCGCCGTATTTCCTGCCATGACCAAAGAACCAAAGCTATTTACTGATGATTGGATCAAAACATTGCTGATATTGAAGATTATCCCTTGCAAACCTGCTGGCAAGCCAACCCTTAACATTTCTAAAACGATATCTTTATGAAACTTTAATTCTTTTAGCTTAAGCTTCATGTAATCTTCTGACTGCATCAAGGATAAGGTTACCAACGCCGCACTAATGTATTGTGATACGGTCGTAGCGATCGCTACGCCGGCAACTCCCAGCTTAAATACGATAACCAATAATAGATTTAAGATAACATTGACGATACCTGCAATACCTAAAAAGTATAACGGACGTTTGGTATCTCCCACCGTTCTTAAGATAGCTGCTCCAAAGTTATAAACCATGAAGCCTGGCATACCTAAGAAATAAATGCGCATATACAAAGTAGATAAATTAATGACCCCATCAGGCGTTGCCATCATCTCCAGCAATGGTTTTGCAGCCAATATGCCTACAAAGATCATGATAAAACCACTAACGATCGCAAAATACATCGAAGCATGGATCGTCTTTTCCACATTATCAAAGTCACGAGCACCAACATATTTCCCCATAACTACGCTAGAGCCGATCGAAACCCCAACAAAAAGATTGACCAATAAGTTGATCAATGCGCTGGTTGCCCCCACTGCCGCCAAAGCATCTGAACCGCTGAATTGACCAACAACGATGATATCGGCCGCATTAAATAATAACTGTAAGATGCTTGATAACATCAGCGGTATAGAAAAAAGCAATATTCTAGAAAATATTGGCCCATTCAACATATCGATAGTATTTGTTTTACGCATTTATCTTACCCCTCTATAGATTAATTATTGTACTCCTAATTCCAAAAAAAAGATATATCTAATCAAAAAAGATATATCCACAATAAATATAAAACATCTTAACAACAAAACCCGATATGCCGATAAAATCAAAGAAATTACGCAGCTGCGGAACAACGATATAACCACAATCCCATAAGACGAAAAACAAGAACAAGAAGGCAACGATCAATTTTTGCAGCCACGCATTGCTACGCTTTCTTTGAAACAAGCTTAAACCAAATGCAAAATAACAACACGCCATCACGATGATCGCAATTTCCCCGTTGACCCCAAAATAATTCATCAAGCGAGCAATGATCCCGCTGATGATCATTACTAATAAAGGATAACCATATTTATACATCTTCTATCTTTCCTTTCTCAAAAACAAGCTATGCTTGCCATCATAATAATACAAACACACCAAGGCACTTAGCACGCATTCAATGATCATGATGTATAGATCATAAGCATTTAACAAGAAAATTCCTGAAAAAAAGCTGAAGATAAAACGAAAAGCTATTGCGCCACTAAGATCATCACTTTTCATATACATCAAACCACAAGCCAAGCTGGTCATGATATTCAAAGCCATCAATTCTAAACCAGAATTATAAAATACCACTTCCACAACGACCGGTATCAATAAAACCAACCAAAATTTATTGGTATTACGTATGCATCCCATCAAATATCCTTTGGTAAAATAGACACTTGTCGCACTGCTAAGCGAAGAAACCAAGATCAAACCAACGCTCAGCAAATCTAAGCCACCTTCTACGATCCCGCTTTGATGAAAAAAATTGCACCATACATAAGGGATCCCTACTACCAAAAAAGCAAACAAAGCGCCTTTAGCAAGTTCTTTGCCATCTATTTTTTTAAATCCTAACTGTGATAACTTTTGCCCCAGATATTTATACCATGTAACCAATGGCAAGACCAGATTCATTATTGCAACGATCATCCCGCTGCCTAATGCTACCAAATTGATGATCTGGATATCTTTATCACTTATGCCATTGCTGATATCTTTTATGCTAAGAGCTAAGGCCCCATTAGCTAAAAAGGTCATGATCGTGCTAGCAATAACCATTACAAACAAGCCCAAGATGACACAATTTATTCCTTTTAGCTGATTATTCTCATCTTTAAACATTCTGATCACCCGCACAATATTGTAGCATAATCTTTTTTAACATTTAAAGAAAAATATCATTGTTAAATCAAATCGAAAACTTTATAATTTGAACAAAGCAAACATTAAAATTGAGGTATCATATGACAAAAATATGGGTATACGGCAGCCTGCGGCAAAATCAAGAAAACCATGAGCTATATCTTGCAAATGCAACATTTTTATCTATTGCCTACGCAAAAGGCTCTTTATATACCTTAAAAGATCTATCCTATCCAGCTTTTTTGAATGATGATCAAAGACTGATTTGTGGAGAATTATATGAAGTCGATGATGTAACCTTACAAAGATGTGATGACCTAGAAGATTATTTCCCTGATGCTTATCAAAAAAGTGAATATCTGCGTCAACAAATCATTTTATATGATCATCAAGGTCAGATCATTTCTGATGCCGAAGCTTATATCTATAATATCGCTAATCATGATAATGCCGCCCTTGATCACCTAATCCAAGAAGATGATTTTGTCTTATTTTTACAAAACCAACATTAAAAAAACTTTGGTTCATATGACCAAAGTTTTTTATCATTATTTAATAATGCTAGGATTCCATTCCTTCATAGGTTCATAACCTAATAACTTTGCAACCGTGCTGGCAACATTGCTCAAGCCAAATTCACCATCAGCAATTTCAACATCAGCATTATAGATAATAAATGGAACAGGATTTAAAGTATGTGATGTCTTAGGTTTTGCTTTATCTTCTGGTTTCTTTTTCTTTTCTAGCATTTCATCAGCGTTTCCATGATCAGCAGTTACGATCAAGATCGCATTAGCTTTGTCACAAGCATCCATTACACGTTTTAACTGTAGATCGACAGCTTCAACACCAATCAAGGTTGCTTCATAGTTTCCGGTATGTCCTACCATGTCGCCGTTAGGATAGTTACATCTGATAAACTTATATTCACCTGATTCGATAGCAGCGATCAATTTATCAGTAACTTCTGCCGCCTTCATCCAAGGTCTTTGTTCAAATGGGATGACATCGCTTGGTACTTCTTCCCAAACTTCTAAGTTTTCATCGAATTTCTCAGATCTGTTACCATTCCAGAAATAAGTTACATGTCCGTATTTTTGCGTTTCGCTTACGGCATATGACTTAACATTCTTGCTTACCAAGAATTCGCTTAAAGTATTTTTGATATGAGGAGGTTCAACCAAGAATTTATTAGGGATCTTTAGATCTCCATCATATTGCAACATAC
>CASGCC010000115.1 GCA_949299585.1 uncultured Bacillota bacterium
AAAATGAAATTAATTATTGAAGAAAATGAAACCAAAATGAGTGAGAGCTGCATGCAGATCTTGCTAGGCGCCATGATGCAAGACAAAAGAGTAAATATCTCTTTAACATCTGGCCGTTCTCCTCGCACCATGTACAAGATGATGATCCCTTATGTCAAAGATCAAGAAAAATTTAAGGACATCCAGTACTATCTATTTGATGATGGACCATTTATCGGTCAAAAACAAGGTACCAATTGGCAAGAAATGCATGAGATCTTCTTTAATGATGCCAACATTCCTGATGAAAGGATCCATTGCATCAATGGAGATAACTGGAAAACTTATGATGAAGACATCAAGAATGCTGGAGGCATCGATGTCATGGTCATTGGTTTAGGTTGGGATGGTCATTTCTGTGGCAACTGTCCGCATTGCACACCATTAGATGGTTATTCTTATGAAATGGCATGGCAGAAGAAAAGAGCTCTAAATCCAACGTATAAGCCATATCCAGAAATTGATATGGTGTATACGATGGGACCAAAGAGCTTGATGAGAGTAAAACATTTGGTCATGATCGTTAATGGCAAGGAAAAAGCCGAAATCTTGAAGAAAGTATTAGATTCGCCAATTACCGATGAATTACCAGCAACGGTCTTGAAGCTACATCCAAACTTTACGATTATCAGTGATAAAGATGCAGCATCTTTATTAAATCCTGAAGACTATAAAAATTATTGAAAATTGCTTGCATAGGTAGAATATCTGTTGTTTTTATAATAATGATTGAAATTAATTTTCATAATGTGAAAAAAATAACGTAAAAAATGAAATTAACTGCCAGAATGTGATTAATATATTATAAGCGTATACATTTGCGGTTATATTTAATGCAAGAAATTAGGGGAGGATTTGAAATGAAAGACAAAATAATGGAAGCCTTTTTGTTTGTAGCTGAAAAGATGCAGACCAATCGTTACATTACAGCTATCAAAAATGGTTTCACCGCCTTGCTTCCAATTACGATTTGTGGAGCATTCTGTACTTTATTTGTTAATGTAATTTGTACGCCAAATGCTAATGGTATCAGCTTGGCTAACTTTGAGATGTTTGCTTGGTTGGAAAATCTAAATCCAATGTTTACCGCGGCAAACTATGCGACCTTGAGCTTCATGGCCATTGGTTTGGTCGTGTTGATCGCTATAGAATTAGGTAGAGTATATGATTTCCAAGATAATTCATTGCCTTTGATCGCTTTAGCAAGCTATATCTCGCTATGTGCAACGGTTGTAACGGGTACGACTGATGCAGGGGAAGCTTATAGCGTAGCAAATGTTCTAGCTGTTAAGTTTACCAATGCGCAAGGATTGTTCATGGCGATGATCGTAGGTATGGTCTCAACAGAGATTTATATTCGCTTGGTAAAGAGCGGAAAGCTTGATATCCAATTGCCAGAAAGCGTGCCAACCAATGTTGCTAGAGCATTTAATGTCTTGATCCCAGGTGTTGTTACCATCGTTTTGATCTCTGGTATGGGAATGGTATTCAACATGATCTTTGGTTACTCATTCTATGATGCAATTGCTATCTGGATCCAAGCTCCACTAACAGGTGTTATGACCGGTCTTCCTGGTTACTTGTTACTATTCTTCGTATCTACCGTATTGTGGACATTAGGTATCCATGGTACGCAAACACTATCTGCTATTTATTCAGCTCCAATGTTATTAGCTTTGACCGAAAACATGGATGCGGTATTAAATGGTTTAGAACCAACCAATATCTTGAATACAGGATTTATTAGCTGTTTCACCATCATTACTGGTGCAGGTTTAACGGGAGGTTTGATCATTTCGATCTTATTGTTCTCTAAACGTGATGATTATCGTACGATCGCTAAATTATCTGTAGCACCTGGTATCTTCAACATCAATGAAACGATGACATTTGGTTTACCGATCGTATTAAATCCGATCTTAGCTATTCCATTTGTCTTAGTGCCAGCAATCTCTGCAACGTTCGCCTATTTCATGACCACGATCGGATTTGCACATGTAGTATGTTATCAGATTCCATGGACGACCCCAACATTGTTAAGTGCTTTTTTAGCAACCGGAGGCCATGTAGGAACCATGATAACCCAAGGTATTTGTGTGCTGATGTCGGTTTTGATCTACACGCCATTTGTTATGATCGCTAATAAACAAGCTGCCGAAGAAGCTGCTAATAATCAAGCTGCATAGTTTGATGAAAAAGGTATATAGCTATCAATGTTAAAATAAAGCCTGATAAGTTGACCTATCAGGCTTTTATAGGAGTTATATTATGAACAAAGATATAGAATTGATAATTTGTGATATCGATGGTACTTTGGTAAATGAGCAGCGCTTAATGAGCGATCTAACCAAAGAAACATTGATCAAAATTAATGAAAAAGGGATTAGATTTGGCATTGCCAGTGGTCGCCCTGTGGAAGAACTATATGATCTAAGCTTGAGCTGGAATTTACCATTTAAAGCTGATGTGATCATCGGAATGAATGGCAGCGAACTTTTAGATGTTAAAAATGATAAACGTTTGGATTATTACAAGCTGCGCAAAGAATGGATCAAAGAGATATTAGATATGCTGCGCTCATATAAGCTAAAGCCTTATTTATATGATGGCAATCAGATCATTTGTTTGGTAGATGACCCGCAGATGCGCCGCTCAGCCCAAAGATCAAAGAAGACCTTACGGATATGTACTGATGAAAAAGAATTGTATGCAAAGGATAACGCAAAGATCATGTTTAGGGTTGAACCAGAAAGGATGGAAATGATCGAGCGCTTTGTTCAAGAGCATCCAAATGATAACTATCAAGCCTATAAGACTCAGGCAGCTTTGCTTGAATTTACCCATAAGAAGGTATCTAAGGGACATGCATTACGAAAATATTGTGAATTAAATGCTTTAGATATTAAAAAGGTCGTCGCTTTTGGCGATACGACCAATGATAATTCAATGATCCAAGCAGCTGGATGGGGCGTATGCTTATTAAATGGCAGTGCTGATACTAAGGCTATCAGTGATGATCTTACGACATATGATAACGATCATGATGGGCTTGCACATTATATCTTACAGCATTATTTATAATTTAACGGCGCCGCTGATCTCTTGCTGGATGATCTGGCGGGCTTTTTCTTTTGGCAGATAACTTACATAGGTATAGGTGGTTTTTAATTCCATCTGGGCATATTTGGGGTTGTTTTGACGAAAGGTCGAAGCAATTGGGCATTGATCTTTTAAAAGCCGCAGATATTGTTGGCCTTTATCATTAAACGCTAAGACCTTGATGTTAGTGATCGGTCCTAGATCTTGGATATCTTGCTTGGTAATGTTATTTAACATATGAAGCAAGCAGCGGTTGATTCGGCTGGTAGTGTAGCGCTTGTTGGTTGCCGATTGGATAAATTGCGCATAATCATCACTTTGTTTGACGCTTTTGATCAGATGATTCTCAATGCCTTCGCTAAACATGTGAATTTTGGCTAGGTCTTTGGGCAAAGTAGTTAAAAGCCGCTGTTTCATCATGATAAAGAAATCTTCGATGCTGACGGTCGTTGCTTTATCGATCTGCATCGGGGTAGCTAAGCTGATATCTTGATCATTTTTTAGGGCAAGACGGATGGCTTTTGCGCTAGTTATCGGCGCCATGCTGGCTTGGTGATAATCAGTCGTCCTTTGGATGGTCAACGGGATGATCGCGCTATCTTGCAACTGTTTTAAATAAGCGACGCCAAGAATATCGTTTGGTCCCATCGCTGGCGCTAATAAGCCATAAGCTTTAGGAAAAGATGTTCCCATCTTCATGATTTCTTTAAGGTTATTGACATTGATGCTAGTAGCCGCGATTTCTTGCAGTTCTTGCAGATTGTTGGTTTCTGAACCAAAGCATAAATGATCGATCTTAGCTAATTTTAAGATATCGATCGCTCCTTTTGCAAAGATATCAGCACTTTGGGTAGCAAAAGCATAGGGTAGTTCTAAAACGATATCGACACCATTGGCAATAGCTGCTTTGGCGCGTTCATGCTTATCAACGATAGCGAATTCGCCCCGTTGGGTAAAATTGCCCGACATGACGGCAATAAGCACATCGCAATGGCTTAGTTCTCTTGCCATCTTGATATGATGGATATGTCCATTATGTAATGGATTGTATTCAGTAATGATTCCACAAATTTTCATGCTTAAATGATAACATAATTAATTCAGGGAATAAAATAGAAAATACGGATGATCATTTAGGTTGTGCAATACCTAGCAAAGTGCGATAATAAACAAAAAAGGTAAGAAAGATTATGAAAAGAAAAATTAAAAGTACAGTATATCGTCCGCAAAAAGAACTTAAAGGAGCTGTGCTCATCATTCATGGCATGAGCGAGCATCGCAAGCGTTATGATGATTTTGCACGCTTTTTGGCTTTAAATGGTTATGGGGTCATTACTTATGACCAGGTAGGTCATGGAGAATCGATCGATGATATGTTTGGTTATTTTGGTGAGGATGGTTGGAATCATCTGGTCGAAGTAGCAGATGGTATGGTTGAAGAGCTATCGCGAACCTTTCCTAAGGTTCCGCATTTCATCTTTGCACACAGCATGGGGTCGATCGTGGCTCGCAGCTATATCAAGCGTCATGATGAAAAGATCGATGGTTTGATCTTGAGCGGGGCGCCTTGTTATCAAAATTTTGCCAAGGCTGGTTTATTGGCTATTAAGCTTGTCATCAATGCCAAAGGAGCAAAAAATACCAGCAAACAGCTGAAAAAGCTGATCGAAGGTCGTTTTAATGACGCCATCAAGGATCCTAAAACAGCCGTTGATTGGATCAGCTTCAATGAAGAAAATATTAAAAATTATCTAAACGATCCATTCTGCAATCAAGATTTTACCAATCAAGGATATCTAGATCTGGTTAGTGGTTTGATCGATATGCATGATCATCGTCATTATCAGCATTATAATCCACATTTGCCAATCTTGTTCGTTGCGGGAGAGCATGATCCTTGTACGGGCTTTGCCAAAGGCTTAAAAGATAGCGTGACGACCTTGCAAAAAGCTGGATATCATGATATCGAGGTCATTACTTATGCTAATAGTCGCCATGAAGTATTGAATGATAATGATGCTAGCAAGGTATATCATGATGTCATAAATTGGTTAGATGCCAAAGCGTGATTTTGTGAAAAAATAGGTGTTGTTTAATAAGCTAAAACACGTTATAATAAACTAGACCATAAAGGAGGCGCTAAATTATGGCAGTAAAAGTTGATCAAGATACTTGTATCGGATGTGGTGCTTGCACAGGAGTTTGTCCTACAGGAGCTATCACATTAAATGCAGACGGAAAAGCTGAGTGCGAAGAAGGCACTTGCATCGATTGCGGTGCTTGCGTTGGAACTTGCCCAGTATCTGCAATTTCTCAATAAACCAAG
>CASGCC010000116.1 GCA_949299585.1 uncultured Bacillota bacterium
ATAGCATAAGTTAGGGAATCAAAATAGCACATGCCGGTAAAAGATGAATGAAAGATTGTCCGAACATAGATGATAGCTTTTGTACCTTCAAAGTATCCGGCATATTTCATTTGCAGCAATGTTAGGTAAAAGTCCTCTGCAGATAAACCATAATTGTCAAAAAACCAGATGATACCTTCATTCTTGTAGCGTTCAATAAACTCTTTGGTTCCATCATATGGAGTATTGATGATATTACGGATCACATCGATGCATCCCCCGATAAGCCGTCCGCTTAGCTGGATTGAAGATTGGTTTAATTGATAGCACACCTTTTGATCATAAATGATCTCTTTGGCATTATAATCTGGCTTTTGATAATAAGCATAATTGTGCTGGGCAATCAGGTTTCCTTGCATCAGTTTTATGCCGTTGGTGATATATTCATGTTCGACATCAAATGAGCTGGCAGATAAGCCATAAAGCGTAGCAATATCATATTTGGTCGTTAGGCAGTAAAGCATGCTGGTAGGATCAGAAGCTCCCATATACCATTTAGGATTTTTTGCCATCCTTTCAAAATCAAGATGAGGTAAAATTTCAAAAAGAAAATCCCCACCACGAGCACATAAGACCATTTTTACTTTGGGGTCATCTGCTAGTTCCATTACTTCCTTAGCTCGAATAGTGGCTAGTGCCGAGCGTAGCCCGTTAGTGCGCACATGAGCTGTTTCTTTGATGATAAAATGTTTGCTTAATGCGTTGTATGCTTTTTCGTAATCTTCGAGCTTGTTGCCGACCCCAGCGCTAGGTGCGCAGATGCCGAGGATGTCATTTGGTTTTAGAAATTCAGGATAACGCATGATCTTACCTTTCTAGGATAACTAGTTCTTTGTATCCGGTATCATTGTCTAGCTCACGGATGAATTCGCGATCATCCATGCTTAAAATCGTTAATTCACATGTTGTATTGATGATGCAGCCGTTTAATAAATGGCCACCGATCGTATTGCCTTGATCATCAGCAACGCAAATATGCAGATGGCTATGATGCATGCTGCATGTGCCATTGATGCTTAAGATCTCGAAGTCTTGGATATACTCGCGATTTTCCAGCGCTTTGGCCAAGCGAATGTGCAACTTTTGCAAACAGCCCACGCTAGAAAGGATGATACCTGCATGAATATTGTTAGCTTGGCAGATTTCTTGGATGCTTTGCTTAAGATCGGCATCTTTATGTAAGCGGGTCGTAATGATCATAAATTAGTTCCTCATGATGATATAAGCGGTATATATGATGAATAATAAGATAAAAAAAGCTCCATTAGCACGATCTACCTTGTGCTTGATCAATGCGATGACCAATAAAATAATGGCAGAGATAAGCATGATGACGCCATCGAACATCAAAATGCTTTCAAATCCATATGGTAAGATCGAACAGCTGATCCCTAAGATGAATAGCAAGTTGAAGATACATGAACCTACAACATTGCCTATTGCGATATCGGTTTCACCTTTACGAGCAGCGATGATCCCGGTAACTAGCTCCGGCAAGGATGTACCGATAGAGACAATGGTCAAGCCGACTAGCTTTTCGCTCATGCCAAGGCCAAGGGCTAGATGTTTGGCGCTATCGACGACCATATCACCACCGATGATGACACCAGCTAAGCCTATTAAAGCTAAGATAATGGCCTTTGGCAAGCTTACGGTTTGGTCCTCTTCTTTCTTGGCAACGCTATGAGTAATAGCGAAGCGGATCAAATTTGCACAATACAAGATGATCCCTAATAAAAGGATAAGTCCTTCGATACGGTTAAGCCTGCTGTCATACATAAAGATCAAGGTCAAGATATTGGCACCAACCAAAATAGGAAGATCCTGCTTAACGACCTGATTGGTTATTGGCAAAGTGCAGATCAAGGCGTTGATCCCTAAAACTGCTAAAATATTAAAAATATTTGATCCGATGACATTGCTGATCGAAATAGCGCTGGAATTATCTAACGCCGCAGCAATCGATACTGCAGCTTCGGGAGCACTTGTTCCAAAAGCAACGATCGTTAAACCAATAATGATGGTTGGTATCTTGAAGAATAATGCGATCGAACTAGCTCCATCAACAAAGATATCAGCGCCTTTTATCAGCAAGACAAAGCCGATCAGTAATAAGATGACATTTATCAACATAATTTTTATTCCCTTCCAAGGTAATAATTATATATTTTTTTAAGGGCATATGCTAGTAAAAATATGGAAAATAGTATATATTAATAATAATCGGAGGGTATATGAAACTGGATATCGATTTATTGCTTAATGTTATTGCCATCGCTTTTTTGATCGTTGTTTTAGCTATGCTTTGCTGGGAAAAAATAGCCCACAGACGAAGGATGGAAGAACAAGAAGCTAAAAGCAATGCTAAGATTCGTCAAAGCTAATCCAGTTTTATTTGGGAAAGGACATTGCTTAGAGCATCGTTGATTACCAAATCGGCTTTTTGATCAAATGGAGTATGGTCTTTGTTGATCAAGACCAGTTTATCTTGGTTATAATAGTTGATAAAGCCAGCTGCTGGATATACTTGCAGGCTGGTTCCGCATATGATCAATACATCTGCACTTGATATCAGTGATAAAGCATCATTGATATTTTTTTCATCTAATGGTTCTTCGTATAGAACAACATCTGGCTTGATGATACCGCCACATGTACATCGCGGTATGCCATCGGCATTAATGATCGTATCTAGGCCATAGAATTTATGACATTTTGTACAATAATTTCGGTGGATAGAACCATGAAGCTCAACGACATGCTTGCTGTTGGCCGCCTGATGCAGGCCGTCGATATTTTGCGTTATCGTTCCTAGGCATTTATGATTCTTTTCTAAATTAGCAATAAAATGATGGGTTATATTTGGCTTGGCATGAGGATATATCATCTTATTTTTGTAAAAACGATAAAATTCTTTTGGATTTTGCTGGAAAAAGCTATGGCTTAAGATGATTTCTGGTGGATAGGCATATTCTTGGTTATATAATCCATCTGTACTGCGAAAATCTGGTATGCCGCTGTCGCATGATACGCCCGCTCCAGTAAAAAAGACAATGCTTGAAGCGTTGCTTATATAGTTTTGCAGCTGCTCGATCTTATTCATGATGTTCCTCCTTTTGTTCATAAATGTTCGTGATGTTTTTGGCAAGTGCTAATAGTTGTTGCTTAAGATCTAGTGGTGAAAGAACTTCAGTAGGTCTTGATGGCATTGCCTTGCAGACGGTCATAGACGATATGTTCGATCTTATTATCAAAGCGAATAACGATATTTTCTTTGGTGCCAATATTCATGTTGAAATTTTCGCTTAGGTATCTTTGGATATCGATGGCTGGTAGAGTGATATCTTTTGATTTTATGCTTTGAATATTTACCATCCTATCTAAACGATAATGAGAATAGCTTTGGTGCTTGTGGCTGTAAGATAATAAATAATAGTTGTCATTTGCTAAGATAATGTAACATGGCCTAGTTTGATAAACGGCAATCTTACCATTTTTATAGCGAAAATGTTTATTTGAGAAGGTCATATCCGCATAATTAAAGCTGATATCTTCATGGTGGATAAGAGCGTGGATGATATTGTTTAAATTATATACTGTAGCGTTATCCATAGTTTTTTTATCTAAGGATATCGTAACGGCAGCTAATAATTCTTGCTCAAATTTAGAAAGATTAGCATTGACATTGCTGATAAGTTCAGCGGTTTTTGCCGTGCTTAAAAAACGCTGGATGTTCAAGGCATCAATAATGATCTTGATATCGGTTATCGAAAGATTACGTTCGAGATAATATCCTTTCTTATTTTTATCGTAATTAATGGTATATCCGCATAAATTTAATTTTTTGATATCACTATAGATGGTCTTACGATCAGCATTGATATTTTGTTGAGCTAGCTTATCGGCTAGCATCGTTGCATTCAAACAGTGATTCTCATCACTTTCTTGCTGGAATATCTGTAATAGTTTAATGATCCTCATGACATCATTGTAACATATGTCCTAAAATTTGGACATATGTTCATGCAAAACTCTATATAATGATGTCACTTAGATGAGGTGATAGTGATGACAAAGTTACAAATGGTATACTTGGAAATGTTTTTGATCTTATTTGGTTTTTTCTATATGTTCAATGCTTATCAAACGGTAGTTTTGATCCTTGTAGGATGGGCATTGGTATTGGCAAGCTGTAATTTACGCTTTGATCATCAGCTGTTTGTGCGGAGCTTAATGTTTTTGGGCGTGCAGTATATCTTGATCGCGGTTTGTTCATTGCATGTTGTATTTGAACATGTCTTTGTTTTATGCGCAGCAAATACGCTGGTGTGGGAAAGCTTTATGAACATCTATCATGAGGGCAACAGCTATATGCGCTTTAAAATGGAAAATACCATCTACATCATGATCTTGATCTATTTAGGTTTCATGATGCTGTGGATCGTATTGCCAACAGTTATTACTGCGGGTTTTGGCGAAGGAATTGGTGGATCATGGGGCTTGCTGGCAATGATTCAGTTATTGTTCGTTCCAGCAATTAGTCGTTTTATCTTGGAAAAAATATGCTACAATTAAATACTAAGGAAGTGATAAAATGACCAAGCTATTGATTGGCTTATTTGTTAAGGATCATGAAAATATCAATGATGATCATGTAAGATGGAGTTATGGCATGCTTAGCAGCTTGGTAGGCATCGCTAGCAATATCTGTTTATTTTTGGTGAAATTTATCATGGGCTTGATCAGCAATTCCATTGCAATAACCAGTGATGCGTTTAACAATCTTAGTGATTGCGTCAGTTGCGTCATTAGTTTATTTGGCTATCGTTTAGCTAGCAAGCCAGCTGATAAGGATCATCCTTTCGGTCACGGGAGGATGGAATATGTCGTATCGATCATCATTTCTTTTTTTATCTTTATGGTTGGAATTGAGCTGTTAAAAAGTTCTTTTGGCAAGATCTTAGCTCCTGAACCAGTAGCATTTAATATCATTGTTTTGATCATCATGATCATAACGGTTTTAGTGAAGGTTTGGATGTTTACATTTAATCGCTATCTTGGAAAAAAGATCAACAATTCGGCAATGGTCGCAACTTCTAAAGATAGTCTCAATGACTGCGTCGCAACCAGTGTTGCGATCTTATCGTTAATTTTTAGCAATTATACGACATTGCCGATTGACGGTATCATGGGCTTGTTTGTTTCGTTATTTATCTTATATTCAGGATATGGCATCGTTAAAGAAACCTTAGATGATCTTTTAGGTAAACCAGCTGATAGTAAGATCGTTGGTCAGATCCATGATCTTATCATGACTGATCCTCATATCATAGGGATTCACGATCTGATCATTCATGACTACGGCCCAGGTAAAGCAATTGGATCATGCCATGTGGAAGTAAATGCACATGATAGCTTTATTGCGGTCCATGACGTCGTAGATGAGATCGAGAAGAAGATCCAGGAAGAACTGCATATCATGATGACCTTACATATGGATCCGGTCGATACCGATGATGAATTGACGAATCAATATAAACAAATGATCATAGATATCGTAAAAGCGATCGATGATCGCTTGTCGATCCATGATTTCCGTATCGTTAGCGGGCCGACCCATACTAATTTGATATTTGATTGTGTGGTTCCTTTTGATAGCGATATAAGCGATGATAAGCTTAAGGTGCTGATCGATGAAAAGCTTGATGGTCACAATCCAAAATTATTTACCGTCATAACTTTTGATCGTAATTATTGCATGGACTAAAAAAGGCTGATTTATTCAGCCTTTTAATTTTTATTTGCTTTGATCATTAGATCACAGATCTTGTTGGCATAAGCAACAGGATCTTCGATCGGCATTCCTTCGATCAATAAAGCTTGATCATATAAGATATTACTGTAATCTGCTAATAATTCTGGATGATTATCGTTGATATCTTTCAAAGTTTGGAATACTTCATGCTCAGGGTTGATTTCAAGGATCTTGTTTGCTTTGATCTGCTGAGCATTAGGTCCTTGTGATAAGATCTTTTCCATCTCGATCGATAAGCCATCATCGGATACCAAGCAAATTGGATTCTGTTTTAAACGCGAAGAGATACGAACATCTTTTACTTTGTTGCTTAATGCTGATTTCATTGCTTCTAGCATGGTTTTATTTTCTTCTTGTTTTTGGTTAAGTGCTTGTTTTTCTTCTTCGCTATCAAGATCTAGATCGCCTTTATTTACCGATTTAAATGGTTTATCGGCGTATGTTTGCATGATGTTGATCATAAATTCATCGACATCATCTAAGAAATACAATACTTCAATTTCTTTATCATTGATCTTTTCCATCTGTGGCAATTTTTGAATTTCTTCAATATTTTTGCCGCAGACATAATAAATAGCTTTTTGATCTTCCTTCATGCGATCGACATATTCTTTTAAGGTCACATATTTTCCTTCTTTGTTTGAGCGGAATAGGATCAGATCTTGCAGGATATCTTTATGTAAACCATAGTCTTTATATATGCCAAATTTCATATTTAAACCGAAATTATCAAATAATTTCTCATATTCTTCCCGCTCATTTTTTAGCATATCTTCTAAATAGCTCTTGATCTTCTTTTCGATAGATTTTGCTAATGCTTTAACTTGACGATCTTGCTGCAATATTTCTCGTGAGATATTTAGATTTAGATCATCACTGTCGATCAATCCCTTGACAAATTTGAAATAGTCTGGGATCAGATCTTTGGCATTATCCATGATAAAGACGCCTTTGCTGTATAACTGTAGTCCGCCTTCGTAATCAGCATTATAGAAATTATATGGGGCAACGCTTGGAATGAATAGCAATGCGGTATATGAAATATTACCTTCGACGGCATAGTGGATGACTTTTTGAGGATCTTGCCAATCCATGAATTTGCTTTTATAGAATTCATTGTATTCTTCTGCCTTGATCTTTTTCTTGTTTTTCTTCCAGATAGGAACCATGGAATTTAAGGTTTGTAATTCTTTGACCGTTTCAAATTCTTGATCGTTGTCAGCTTTTGGTTTTGATACTTCAACTTCCATCTCGATAGGATAACGGACATAATCAGAGTATTTCTTGATTAGATTTTTTATCTCGTAATCCTCTAAGAATGAAGAATATTTTTCATCTTTGGTATCTTCTTTAAGTTCAAGGATGATCGTGGTTCCATAGTCTTCTTTATCAATTTCAGAAATTGTATAACCGTCTTCACCAGAGCTTACCCATTGATAAGCTTTGTCGCTGCCAACTTTTTTAGACATGACGATGATGCGCTTAGCAACCATGAAAGCGGAGTAGAAACCAACACCAAACTGTCCGATGATGTCAATATTTTTCGTTGCTTTTTCTAATTCATTCTTGAATTCTAGGGAACCGCTTTTAGCGATAGTTCCTAAATTTTTATCAAGATCTTCATCATTCATTCCGATACCGGTATCTTTGATGGTTAGGGTATGGTTTTCTTTATCGGTTTCGATCGTGATCTTTAGATCTTTCTTATCAGTTTTATATTCTTCATTAGTTAATGATAGATAGTATCTTTTGTCTAAGGCATCTGATGCGTTAGAAATCAATTCCCTGATAAATATTTCATTATTGGTATAAATTGAATTTATCATTAGATCTAATAGACGTTTTGATTCTGCTTTAAATTGTTTTTTAGCCATGATATCTTCCTCCTTTAGCACTCATTAAAACTGATTGCTAAAATAATATAACATTATCACTCGTAACAGTCAAGTGCTAAACGCGGATAATTTAAGAAAATATAAGGGAAAATGGTGAAAAATGGGGATGCTGTGTTAAAATAATTTAGAGGTATGACTATGCGATTGATTAATGTTGATACGATCAAAGAAATAATTTGTGAATCATGTTCAAGCTTGCTTTTTAATTATCCAGCTGATATCGAAAAAGCGCTGATATCAGCAGCTCAAAAAGAAGAGGGAAGAGCAAAAAAGGCTTTTGAGCTGCTAATAGAAAATAGCCGCATCGCAGCCGAAAAGCATATTCCGATCTGCCAAGATACGGGGATGGTCATCGTGTTTGTCCATGTTGGCAAAGAAGTGTTGTTCGAAGGAGATATCGATAAAGCTATCAATGATGGGGTAAGAGCTGGATATCGGCAAGAATACCTGCGTCAAAGCGTGGTAGATGATCCGTTGTTTAAAAGGAAAAATACCAAAGATAACGCTCCTGCTATCATATATTATGATTATATCGATGGGGATCAGGTGATCATTGAGATGATGGCGAAAGGTTTTGGTAGTGAAAATACTTCGAAAATAGCCATGTTAAAGCCAGCTCAAGGTGTTGATGGCGTTAAAGCGTTTGTTTTAGATACTGTTAAGCAAGCAGGTCCGAATGCATGCCC
>CASGCC010000117.1 GCA_949299585.1 uncultured Bacillota bacterium
GTTTGACCATCGTTCCTTCTCCGCGCGTATCATTGATAAATTCGCCACGATAACCTAGCAAGGCCCTGGTTGCGACCAGATAAGTTATGCGCGTATAGCTGCCTTCATCTTCGATATTTACCATTTGCCCTTTGCGCAGATTAAGCTTATTAATGACCGTTCCTGAATATTCATTTGGTACCGAACATACGACCTCTTCAACAGGTTCGCATAAGGTACCATCGATCTTCTTGAAGATTACCTGTGGCTTTGATACCGCCACTTCATAGCCTTCGCGTCGCATGTTTTCTAATAAGATCGAAAGATGCAGTTCCCCACGGCCAGAGACCTTGAAGCAATCTGTTGAATCGGTTTCTTCGACCCGCAATCCAACATTTACTTCTAATTCTTTTTCTAATCGCTCACGGATATTACGGCTGGTAACATATTTACCGGTTTGTCCGGCAAATGGCGAACTGTTGACCATGAAGTTCATTGATAATGTTGGTTCTTCGATATCGATCGATGGCAACGGATCAATCATATTGACATCGCAGATCGTTTCCCCAATGCCGATATCGCTGATACCGCTGACGATGACGATTTCTCCGCATTGAGCTTCATCGACCGAGATTCGGCTCAATCCTTTATAAACAAAGATCTGTCCGACCTTGCATTTCTTATTTTTTTGATCAGGATCACATACCGTATAGGTCGTATTCGCTTTTAATGTTCCACGATATACCCTACCGATACCTAAGCGACCGATATAATCGTCATATGCCAACGCTGATACCTGCATCTGTGCTGGTTCATCTAGCAAATTAGGATATGGCTGACAATGTTTTAAGATCGTTTCAAATAAAGGTACGATATCGGTATTGGTATCTTCCATATCATAACGGACGATACCTTCGCGGGCTATACCGTAAAGGATCGGAAAATCCAATTGTTCATCATTGGCATTTAGATCTAAAAACAACTCATATACTTCATCGATTACTTCGTTTACCCTGGCATCTTTCTTATCGATCTTGTTGATCAGCAAGATTGGACGCAAACCGCTTTCCAATGATTTTTGCAAGACAAAACGTGTTTGAGGCATTGGTCCTTCACTTGAATCAACCAATAAGATAACCGTATCTACGGTCTTGATGATACGTTCAACTTCGCTTGAGAAGTCAGCATGTCCGGGAGTATCAACGATATTGATCTTATAATCTTTATATGTAACGCTGCAGTTTTTAGAATAGATCGTAATTCCTCTTTCACGTTCTAGATCGTTGCTATCCATCACGCAGTCTACTACTTCTTCATTATCTCTAAAAACATGACTTTGATTTAAAAAAGCATCTACCAATGTTGATTTTCCGGCATCAACATGGGCTATTACGGCAATGTTTAAAATTTTCGTATATTCCATAGGCAAAAGGTCCTTTCAAACGTCGTTTATTATAGCTTTTTTAAGCATAAAAAACAATATTATTTATCGATTTTCTCTTATCAAACAACTTAAAAAAGCCTTTTTATCAGCTTCGTTATGATGGTAAAGGCTTTCTTGTTCTTTTATCTTCTTTTTCTTTGCTTGGTTTTAAAGCCCATAGCTAGCTTGATGATGATCAATAATAAAATGATGATGATCGTTATATTGATGGCAGCATGGGTATTTTCCAGCCAAAAAGCAATTATTCCCCAAAAAGCTATAAGCAAAAAATTGGTCTTGATGTCTTTTGTCGCAATGATATCAAACGAAGTTATCGTATCATCCGCTCCTTTAACGACTACTGTTCCCAAAACATCGCCCTTGACGATCGGCGCGATCAACTCATCAGGGATATCTATCGTCACTTCATACTCATTATAGGTGGTTAGCGCTATCGGGAGATCAGCTCTGATATCATATTCATGATCGCTGATGCTGTAACGGATCTTGATTTGTTTGATCAGCTCATCTTGCGCATAGATCGTTTGATAATGATAATTGTCATAAAAATAATCGTATAATTGATTGCTTTCGACCAAAGCCTTAGAAATCGCAGCATCATTTGGTGCTTTCCCTAGGATGATCATATAGCGCTCATTTCCGTCGCTAATAGATGCTAAGCAGCGACCGGCTGGATTGGTGAATCCGGTCTTGGCTCCGATCATATGCGCTCCTTGCCCTAAATAGCTCAAACTGCTACTTTGCATCTTTAAGCCATTGGTACTGGTATATTCTTTGCTGGTAAAGATCTCATAAAAGGTCGGATCTTCAATGGCATAACTTAACAATAAGCTTAGGTCATAACAGGTCGAATAATGGTCTTCATCATGCAATCCGGTAGTATTAACAAAATGCGTATCGCTCATTCCTAGCTCTTTTGCTTTTTCATTCATCTTGGCAACAAAACTTTCAACATTGCCAAACAAGCTATAGGCCAAAGCTTGCGTACATTCCGCGCCGCTAGGCAATAATACACCATATAAAAGATCACGGTAAGTAACGATGTTGCCGATCTGAAATCCTGCCATGCTGGCATTAGCTTCATATAAGCCAGCCATCATCAGCGCTGTGATGGTTAGCGTTTCATCTAGGTCATCAATTGCTTCGATAGCGACGATCGCGGTCATGATCTTGGTCATGCTGGCGGGATACATTTTGGCATGAGCATTCTTTTCATACATGACTTCTTTCGTATCGATATTGATCATATACACATATTCAGCTTCCAACGTAAAAGGTAGATCGGCTGCTTGCGGTCTAAATGTTTGCCCGATAAATAAAAAAAAGCAAACTATTATTGTCATCATAATCTTTTTCATGGTATAAATTATAGCATAGAAACAAGGAGCACGCTGCAATGAAATATTTAGTTATATCAGATATCCATGGCGCCAAAAGCGGAGCGTTATGCGCGATCGAAGCCTTTCAGCTTCATCATTGTGACATGATCATCTGTTTAGGCGATATCTTATATCATGGTCCTCGCAATGATCTGCCATCAACCTATGCCCCAAAAGAAGTCATCAAATTATTAAATCCTTTAAAAGATAAGATCATTGCCGTTAGAGGCAATTGCGATGCTGAAGTTGATCAGATGGTCTTGGAATTTCCTATCTTGGCAGATTATAACATCTTATTTATCAATGACCGCAAGTTTTTCTTGACCCATGGTCATCACTATGGCCCACAAGCTAAGCCGGCCATGGAAGCTAATGATTATTTGTTATCAGGGCATACCCACGTTCCAACAACTGCTGACCATATGTTGAATCCAGGATCGATCGCTTTGGCTAAAAATGGTCATCCTAATACCTATGCGATCATTGATGATGATCATTTTTCCATCTATGATACCGATCATCATCTATACATGCAAACTAAGCTTGATTAGCCATGATGTGATATCATGGCTTTTTTTTGCTAACAAAAAAGAGGATCAAAAGACCCTCTTATTAACGATCAAATATTCCTGTCCATTTTTGATATAGCGTCTGGTCAAGCGTTCATTAAAATTAGTAATGATCTCATGAACGACGGTATCCAGATCATTAGCCATTTCTTCGATCGATACATGTTCACCGATAAGTTCTACGATGGTTCCTACCGGCAATTTTAATGGTAGCTTTATCATGCATTGATCCATGCAGATCCTACCAACGATCGGCACATAATGTCCATCTACATATACCTTACGCCCGCTGTTGCGTCTGATAAAACCATCAGCATAGCCAATTGGCAAGGTCGCGATGATTTCTTCCTCATTACAGGTATAGGTTGCGCCATAGCCTATCGTTTCATCAGGATGTACCGTCTTAACATTGATGATCGTGGTATATAAGCTAACTACGCCTTTTAGACCGCTAGGATAGCTGCTATAGCCATAGATACCAATGCCGGCTCTTATCGTATTGGTAAGATCTTCCGGATAGGTCAAAGCAGCATCGGAATTATCACAATGCACATAGGTAAAATTAACGCCTAATGCGTCATAGGCTGCTTTAAAAGCAGCAAATTGAGCATCGGTCTTGATTTGTGGCTGCTGATCGCTGCAGGCATAGTGGGTAAAGATTCCTTCAACATTGACATTAGCAGCCTTAAGCATATCATAAGCCATTTTTAGCTCTTCGATATCCTTGATACCGATACGATTCATCCCCGTATCTACTTTTAAATGGACCTTTAGCAAAGCAACATCTTGCTTGACCAATTCTTTGACCCATTCCAAGCTTACCGCACTAGTAGCGATATCATGGGCTATCAATAACGAAGCATCCTGCGGCTCCACATAACCTAAGATCAAGATCGGTGCAGTGATCCCACAATTACGCAAGGCCATAGCTTCATCAAGGCTAGAAACTGCCAACATGCAGGCTCCGGCTTCCAAGGCTACTTTAGCTACCTGCTCATCTCCGCAGCCATAGCCGTTTGCTTTGATCACGGCAATTAATTTTTTGTGTGTATGCTCGATAAAATAGCGACAATTATGATGAAGATTGTCAAGATCGATCTCCATCCAAGTTTTTCTTAACATTATCTACACCACCCTTGCATAAATATAGGCCATATAGACCCCGCCAGCTCTAAACAGCAAACCTAAAAGCGAACTGATATCCATTGCCAGCAAACTGCGCAGATAAACGCTCAAGATCGTGCCATAAAGCTGAGGAACCAATAAAAACTCCAAACCAAACATCGAGATCATATCACCGATAAAGATGCTTACAACACATAATACTGCCGCCAGCACGCTAAAACGTACCTGCACCCCTTTGCCATACTCCAAGACAACCTTAGCGATCGCATAGCCAATTGCTAGATATACGATCGAAAACTCAATATGGATCAGCGAAGAAAAGATGCCATAAACTAAGCCCAGCACCACAGCTGCGATGCTTCCGCATAACAATGCCCGGTTAAAGCGCTGTTTCTTCGTAATTGCATTCGTATTAAAAATCTTATACATAGGAAATTCCACCTTTTCTTATATAGTATAGCACAATAAACATTTAGCGTCCGATATTCAATTTTCAAATCTATAATTTTAGAAAAATAAAGTATAATATTAACGAGGTAATTTATATGCAGATAACATCTTTAACCAATGCCAAGGTAAAACAATGGCATAAATATCAACAAAAAAAATACCGCATACAAGATCAACGCTTTTTGATCGAAGGCTTACATTTGATCGAAGAGGCCCACAAAGCCAAGCTGATCGAAGCTATCATCATCAAAGAAGGAACATTCAACCCCTATCAAGATCATTATGAAGAATAT
>CASGCC010000118.1 GCA_949299585.1 uncultured Bacillota bacterium
ATTAATAGATATAGATTACTATAAAAATGAATAGTAATAGCATTAATTTACAGTTTGTAAGTTTTCTAAAATTACTTACACACTTTTCTTGACAAAGCCATTGAAAATGTGTTTTCAAGATGAATGGTAATCTATAAATGTTAAATAATGACAATATATTAAAAAAGATCAATTGAACTTATGGGTTTTAGTTCTTTTGATCTTTTCTTTTGAAATAAACTTTTATACTTTAATTTATTTTGTGATATTAGCAGCAACGCTTTCGCCTGCTAACATACCAGAAGTAACGGCCCAACCATTGTTGGCACCACTTGGTGAATCGTCGCCCATGACACCGCCAACGGTTTCGCCGGCAGCATATAAGCCAGGGATCACTTCATCATTGGTATTTAATACTTGTAAAGAAGTATTTACTACTAGACCACCCATTGTTGTAGCAAAACGAGGTTTTTGTTCAACTAAGTAATAAGGGCCTTCATTGATCTGTTTGTTCATATACTCAACAGGACGACCAAAATCGGCATCATTTCCTGCTTCGACATATGAGTTATATGTATCTACGGTTGCAGTTAAGGTTGCTGGATCCATGTTAACAATAGCAGCTAATTCTTCTAAAGTATCGGCAGTTGCAAAGATTGGTGTTGATGTTCCATTAGCTGCTAGATATTCATCAACAGCTTCGGCAGTAACACCGGTGGTTGCTAATTTTTCTTTATAAGTTGCAAAAGTAGGAGCATCCATCAGGACATATAGCATTTGACCTTCTTGTTCAAGCTCAACCGTTAAGATCTCACGATTGCTGGCTTTTTCATTAACCACACGTTTTCCTTCAGGATTTACCAAGATTGCTGCTCCTTCATTAAATGCGGCAATGTTAGAATTGATCGTAGATTTAGCTACGCCTTCATCAACTTCGATGCCATTTGGATAACGTTTGCCGTATTCCATCAAGCGAGTTGCGGCATTTACATCTTCAGCTGTGGCCATGATGATGCCATCACCGGTAGAAGAAGCGGGACCATAATATAAGGCATTTTGCATTTCTTCGGTTAATAGATCGTCATTATTGCCATAACCTCCGGTTGCTAAGATCACAGCGCTGGCATTGATGGTATAGTTAGCATCTTTGCCTTCAGCATATACGCCAGTTACAGCGCCATCAGTAGTTAATAATTTAGTTGCGCGGGTTTCTGTTAAGATGGTTGCCGCTGTATTTTTTAGAAAATCGCTCATCGTTGCAGCTGCTTGTGATCCGCCACCTTCATATGCTAATTCTCTGTCTACTGAGTATTCAGCTAAAACGTGAAGACCGCCTTCCATATCATAGGCAACACCAACATAGCTATTTAGCCAATCGGTTGCAGTACCAACGTTTTCAGCATATAAGGTAATCAGTTCATCGACATTTAAGTTGGCACCATTAGCTTTGAAATCAGCTACCATGGTTTCTACGTTGTCATTGGTTACGCCAGCTTCTTCTTGTAGCGAAGAACCAGATACGACTTGGTTGCCGCCACTAACGCCTAAAGCACCGCCTAAGGTTGCTGTCTTTTCGACCAAGATAACATTCAAACCTTCTTCAGCTGCTTTGATAGCGGCAGTTAGACCTGCTCCGCCTCCACCTACGACTACGACATCAGCTTCTAAAGTTTCTTCTTGTTTTTCAGTTTCAGCAACTGCTTGGCTGAAGGCTTCAACATCGCCTCCTGCTTGTGTTACACAGTCTTTTACCGCATTGATAACGGCATTGCTTGAATTGGTTGCACCGGTTACGGTATCAACTGCTAATGTTTGGTTTTCTAAGATCTCAGCAATGATGTTTTCAATTGCAGTATCTCCAAGACCAGCAGTTTCTGCTTGGGCAGTTACATTGATAGAATCGATAGCATTGTCACTGAAGGTAACTTCTAGTTCTACATCACCATTATTTCCTTTAGCGCTGCAGGCATAAGTACCAGCAGTAAACATTGCTTCGGATGTGGTATCATCGTCTGTATTGCTGGTACTACAAGCTGATACTGATAGAACCATCAATAAAGACAAGATGATCTTAGTTAATTTTTTCATTGTTTTTTTCCCCTTTCCTAGGTATATTTTATGCTTTTGAAAAAAAATCATCAAGATGGAAAAGATGTAATATTGCTGAAAATATTTAAATGAAACAGTAGTTTCAGGTTTTCATTTAATTTCTAGCATATGATAGATCTTTTTTAGATATTCCTTGTTCATCATTGACATAGCGTTCTATTTCCATATGCAGATCATATTTTTCGCGTAGAGCAGCAATTGTTTTCATCATAGGTGATGCATGGTGAAGATCGATGGCATCTTGGTCTTGCCAGCTATCGATCAAAAGAACGGTTTCTGGATCATTGATGGGCATGAAATATTCATAACGCAGATTGCCTTTTTCATTGCGAATTTTTTCAACGGTTTTTGATTCGATCATTTCTTTGGCAAACTTCAGTGCATTTCCTTCTTTGCCATGATAGTAAATATTGATGGTAATGGCCATGATTTTGTTTTCCTTCCTAATTTATCATTTTAATGATAACAATTACCGAATTACTTAAGCAAGCTACTTTTTTGTTATTTGATTTAATGTTAAAATAGATAAGCTAATGAGGTAAATAAAGATGAAATTAATAGTTGGACTAGGAAATATCGGAAAAGAATATGAAAATACCCGGCATAATGCAGGGTTTATGGTCGTTGATAAATTGGCAGAAAGCTTAAAGGTTGATTTTAATCAAACCAAATTTAATGCAACGCTAGCTTCAACTAATTATCGTGGGGAAAAGGTGATCATCATGAAGCCTAATACCTATATGAATTTATCTGGAGAAGCGGTTTTAGCATGTGTTAATTTTTATAAGCTTGATATTGAAGATATCCTGGTGGTCCATGATGATCTTGACTTGCCGGTTGGCAGCGTAAGGATCAGGATGCAAGGATCAGCGGGTGGTCAAAAAGGCATGAATAATATCATCAATTTGTTACATACCAATAATATCAAGCGTATCAGGATGGGCATCGATAAAAATCCGCAGATTCCAGTTGTTGATTATGTGCTGGGAAAATTTACTCCTGAAGAAAGACCTAAATTTGAAGAAGCATGCAAGTGGGCAAGCGAAGCGGCCGAGGCTTTCATTGCTCAGCCTTTCATGGAAGTAATGAATAAATATAACCGTAAATGAAAAAATATATCTTAGAATCGTTAAAAAATAATCCTGAAGTATTGCGGCTTGATAGCGGTAAGGATATCAGTGATAATTCTTGGATGCAGCAAGCCTTGGTGGTGGCTGCTAGCTATCATTTTGATCCTCGGCCAATCGTTTATGTTTGCCAGAATTTATATAACGCACAGCGTTTTTATGAACGGGTATTAAGTATCCTAGGGGAAGATCGTTGTGTGCTTTTTGGCGTGGAAGATAGCTTAAGGGTAGAAGCTATTGCCTCAAGCCCAGAAATGATGGCTGCTAAGGTCGAAGCGTTGGATAAGATCATTCATGATAATAAGAAGATCATCATCTGCAATAGCAGTGCCTTGGTGCGTTATCTTCCTAATGTTGAAGTATTTAAAGAATGCTGCTTAGAAATAAGCCAAGATATGGAAATTGAAATGGATCAGCTAAAGTTGATGTTGATCAAAGCTGGCTATCAGCAGGTTACGCATATCGATACCCCTTTGACCTTTGCGGTGCGCGGTGGCATCATCGATGTGTATTCGATCAATTATGATGATCCGATCCGTATCGAATTTTTTGATAATCTCATTGAGAGCATTCGTTTTTTTGATTGTTTGACCCAAAAGACGATCAAAAATATTTCTAGTGCTAAGATCATTTGCGCTAGTGATATCTTATTTAGCGATAAGCAGGTTGCATTGATCGAACATAAAGCTCAACAGATGCTTGATAATTTACATAATGATGAGCTAAGAGATAATGTAGAGATCGATATCGGTTATCTAAAAGCGCATATTTGTGAAAACCGCTTATATTCTTATTATACTTTTTTAGATGATTGCAATAGCTTGTTAGATTATGTAGGTGATTGTGAAGTCATCTTAAATGATGAAGAAGCTGTTTATAAGATGATTCATGATATGATCAGCGATAATACATCATATATCCAAGAAATGGTGCAGGAAAATAAGATGCTGCCTAGATTTGCGCAATTTTTTGATCTATCTCGGATCTTAAGCAAGGTAAAAACGATAAATAGCGATCCATATGGTGATAACATCAGCAAGATCTTGAATGTCAATGTTCCGCGCCAAAGCTTAGAATTGAACATCAAGATGCTTAGTACCAGCGAAAAACCGGTGATCTTATTTTTAAAGGATAATGAATTTGCTCATGTCATCAATCTTTGTGTCAATATGCAGATTGCTTATGATATCAGCGGTCAAATAAGACCTGGTCTTAATTTGGTCATGGATACCTTGTTCGAAGGTTTTGAATGTGATGATTATATCGTTGTTACTAGCTATGAATTATTTGATGTCAAACCTAGATTGTCACGCTATGCCAATAAATTTAAAAATGCGCAGTTCATCAATAGTTATCAGGAATTAGAACCTGGGGATTACATCGTTCATACCCAACATGGTGTTGGTCAATATATGGGCATCGAGACCAAGAAGATCATGGGCTATCATAAAGATTTTTTAAGGATCATCTATAAAGGCAATGCAGAACTTTTGGTGCCATTGGAACAATTTAAATTGGTGCGTAAGTTTGTTTCTAGCCAAGGTGTGGTACCTAAATTAAATAAATTAGGTAGTGATGAATGGACCAAGACCAAGGAAAAATTACAAGCTAATGTCGAAGATATTGCGGCTAGATTATTAGAGCTATATTCAAAAAGAAAAGAGGATATCGGCTTTAAATATCCTGAGGACAGCGAAGATCAAAAAGCTTTTGAGAAAGAATTTGCTTATGAATTAACGCCGGATCAAGCCAAAGCCATCGTGGAAGTAAAAAAAGATATGGAAACGGATAAACCGATGGATCGGTTGTTATGCGGTGATGTTGGCTTTGGTAAGACCGAAGTGGCGATTCGTGCTAGCTTTAAAGCGGTATATTCAAATAAACAGGTAGTTTATCTATGTCCAACAACGATCCTGGCTAATCAGCATTATCATACCTTTAAGGAACGTTTTAAGAATTATCCGG